>JBILDK010000419.1:0-3093 GCA_044352625.1 Planctomycetota bacterium | reverse complement strand
TCAGGGCCAGGCCAAGGCGATCGCCGGGGCCGAGCTGATGCGCCGCCAGCCACGCGCGGGCCTGCTCGATCACCGGCTCAGCCGCCCAGAATACCGATGCCCAAGCCCGGCCGCTCGCGCACCATGATCATGCCCTGGCGCGCGAACAGTGGCTCGTTGGTCAGGTCGGCCGCCAGCAGATGACCGGTAGCAAGGCCATTGGCGCGCAGCGACAGGTTGCAGGCTGCGGCCATGTGGGTCGCGTAGGCGCGACCGATGCTGCCCTCGACCACGGTGGTGATGATCGCTTCCATGCCGCAGGTCTTGGCCAACTGCACTGCTTGTTTCACATGACGCCAGCCGCCGAGGAACTGCGGCTTGAGCACCACCACGTCGGCGGCCTGGGAGGCACCGACCCGACCCACGTCCGCCGCGCTGCGAATCGACTCATCGACCGCCACTTTGAGTCGCGAACGACGACGGAACATGGCCATGCCGTCGAGGTCGTTGGCCGCCAACGGCTGTTCGATCCATTCGAGTTGCGCACTGTGGACGGCGTCGGCAAAGACCAGGGCTTGCTCCAGCGTCCACGCGGCGTTGGCATCCAGGCGCAATTGGGCAGCTGGGCCCATCGCAGCCCGCGCCGCTAGCGCCAGCGAGGCCGCCGCCAGCGGTTCGGCCTCGGCCTTGAGTTTCACCACCTTGAAGCCTTCAAGCACGGCCCGACCTGCATCCCCGGCGCTGGTGACCAGGGCGTTGACCGGCACCGCCACCGCAGCGGTGGCGTTGAGCAAACCAGCCACTGGCATGTCCTGGCTCTGGGCGAGCAAATCAACCAGGGCGCCTTCGATAGCGTACCGGGCACAGGGAAAGCTGGCAAGTAACGGCTCGATCTGCATGCCCAACGGCGCATCGGGCTTGCCCCGGTCTAGCCAACGCTGAACCAGATCAGGGGTTAGCTTTTGGATGACATGGTTGAGCACCCGGTCGCAGGCCTCGGGCTCCTCGCCGCCGAAACCCGGCAGGGGGGTGGCCTCGCCCAGGCCGGTATGGCCTAGCCCATCGGTCAGCTCCACCACCCAGGCGGTGCGTGCCGTCACCGCACCCCGACTGGTGACCAGGGGGCGGTGCAGCGGCAGCTCGCAGCGATAGAGATTGCAGGGCACGGGTCAGAACCTACAGGCACCTACAATGGCTGCACCTGTGGCGAGTTCCAGAGCCGCAGTGCGTGCGAGGTACACGTTGAGCCCGGCGCCCCGGGTCCTAGCCACGCCTGAAGACAGCGCCATGCCACCGACCAGGGCGATGGTCGCAGGCAGCCACAGATTCGCAGGTCCACCCAGGATCCACGCGGCCAGCAGGCAGCCGCCGGCCCCCACATGCAGACCCAGGTAATAGCGGCGGGTCAGGCGATCCCCCAGACGCACCGCCAGGGTGCGTTTGCCCACCCGGGCATCGGTCGGAATATCGCGCAGGTTGTTCACCGCGATGATCGCCGTGGCCTGGAGGCCGACCGTGGCGGCGACGAGCCACGCCAGCAGCGGAAACGGCCACACCGGCTGCTGCACCCACAAGGTGCCCAGCACCGCGAAAAATCCGAAGAACAGCAGTACGAACAGGTCCCCCAGGCCGACGTAGGCCAGCGGAAACGGGCCGGCGGTGTAGGCCACCGCGCACACCAGGCTGATGCACCCGAGCACCAGGATCGGCCAGCCGCCGAACGTGGTCAGGTACAGCCCGACGGCGAAGGCCAGGGCCAGCACCACCGCCGTCGCCGCCAGCATCGCCCGCGGCGTGATCAGCCCGGCGGCTACTGCCCGCTGCGGCCCCAGGCGATCCGGCGTGTCGGCGCCCTTCAGCCCGTCGAACGCATCGTTGGCGAAATTGCAGCCGATCTGGATGAGCAGCGACCCGACCAGACATGCCGCCGCCGCGTCCCAGTGGACCTGCCCCTTCAGCGCAGCCAACGACGTTCCCACCGCCACCGGCACCACGCCCGCGAGCAGGGTCTTGGGGCGGGTGGCGAGCAGCCAGACGGCTGCGGTGGTTGGTGGTTGGTGGTTGGTGGTTGGGGTCGACGGGTGCGGCTCTTGGGGGATGTCAGGCATGTGCGGACGGTCTCCCCTGCCGGCACCGGCAGGTGGCTGTCCCACCAACCACCAACCACCAACCACCAACCACCGGCTTCAGGGCAGCCTCGGATATTTGCCGAAGTTCGGCTTGCGCTTCTCCAAATAGGCCTTGTGGCCCTCCTTGCCTTCCTCGGTCATGTAGAACAACAGCGTGGCGTTGCCCGCCAGTTCCTGCAATCCGGCCTGGCCGTCGCAGTCGGCGTTGAATGCCGACTTGAGGCAGCGCAGGGCCAGGGGCGAGTGCTGCAGCATCTCGTCGCACAGCGCCAGGGTCTTGGTTTCGAGCTGGTCGAGCGGCACCACGTCATTGATCAGGCCCATGTCCAGCGCCTGCTGCGCGTCGTACTGGCGGCAGGTATACCAGAACTCGCGCGCCTTCTTCTGCCCGACGCAGCGCGCCAGATAGCTGGCACCGAAACCACCATCGAAGCTGCCGACCTTGGGCCCGGTCTGGCCGAAGCGCGCATTGTCGGCGGCGATGGTCAGGTCGCACACCAGATGCAGCACCTGGCCGCCGCCGATGGCCCAGCCCGCCACCATCGCCACCACCGGCTTGGGGCAGGTGCGGATCTCGCGCTGCAGGTCGAGCACATTCAGGCGTGGCACCGTGTCGCCGCCCTTGCCGCCGACGTAGCCACCATGCCCGCGCACGCGCTGGTCCCCGCCCGAGCAGAACGCCTTGCCGCCGGCCCCGGTCAGGATGACCACGCCGACCTCCTGATCATCGCGGGCGTGCTGCAGCGCATCGCGCAGCTCCTGCACCGTCTGCGGGGTGAAGGCGTTGTGCACCTTGGGCCGGTTGATGGTCAGCTTGGCCACCACGCCGTCAGCGCGGCGCTGGTGGTGATACAGGATATCGGCATAGCCGCGGTCGATGGGCGTCCAGGGATCGGTCATGGGCGGCATGCTCTGGCGGATGGCCAGGACGCAAACGCGCGTCGGCGGTTGCGCCCCGGCGCGGCGGCGATGAGCGTCGCCGGAA
>JBILDK010000418.1:0-3098 GCA_044352625.1 Planctomycetota bacterium | reverse complement strand
ATCACGGCGGGCCGGGTCGCCGCCAGGGCAGCAAAGGTAGCGATGCCGGCATTCACCAGCAACTCAGCGATCTTGGGCCCGATGCCCTCGATCAGGGCAAGGTTGTCACGACCCCGCGCCTGGACAACGAAGCCATGGGTGTCGGGTTGGGCCGCCACATGTAATCGGGCATCTACTTCGCGTTCGGCATCCAACCAGTCCGCGACATGGTGGCCATGTGCGCAGTTCCGGACCTGGTAGCGGTGCCAGGCGGCTTCGGCGATGAGACGGTGGCGAACTTCAGGCGAAACGGGAGTGGCCATGACCGAATTGTGGGAATCTCCTGTCAGGACGCCAGCCCGGGGTGCGCCACCGCCGCGTCGCAGTGGCTGCATCGCATGCTGGCGGTGTCCTTGCCTGCGGGGGTGGCGTCCTACCATGTCACGTCCCCACTATGATCGACCTCGCCGCCCTTCGCGCCGACCCCAACCGCTTCCGTTCCGCCTGGGCCGATCGCGGCCAGACCGTGGACGTGGAGGATCTGCTTAAACAGGATGAGGTGGTGCGCAGCCTCAAGCACCGCGCTGAAACCCTCCGTTCGGAGGTCAACGCAGCCAGTGCGGCTATAGGTAAGGCGGCCAAGGCCGGCGGCGAGGCCCTCGCTGCCGCCAAAGAGACAGCCCGCACCCTGGGCGATCAGGCCAAGACGCTGGATATCGAGCGCGAGGCCGCTGAAAAAGCCCTCACCGCCACCCTGCTGGTGCTGCCCAACCCATGCGCCCCCTCCGTACCCAAGGGCGTCGATGCTACTGCCAACCAGGTGGTCGCGACGTGGGGTCAGGCCCCCACGTTCTCCTTCAAGCCCAAGGCCCACTGGGATCTCGGACCACAACTCGGGATCATGGATTTCGATCGCGGGGCCAAGCTTGCGGGTAGTGGTTTCGTCTGCCTCAAGGGCGCTGGCGCCCGCTTGCAGCGTGCGCTTATCGCGTGGTTCCTTGACGTCCACACCCGCGAACACGGCTATACCGAATGGCAGGTGCCCCACCTGGTCACGCCGCAGATTATGCAAGGCACCGGGCAACTGCCCAAGTTCGCCGACCAACTCTACGCATGTAAGGACGACGACCTGCTGCTCATTCCCACGGCCGAGGTGCCGGTGACCAACCTGCACGCTGGCGAGGTTCTTGAGGCCGAGCAGTTGCCGCTGAAGTATACCGCGCACACGCCGTGCTTCCGCCGCGAGGCCGGTGCCGCTGGTGTGGGCACTCGCGGCCTCACTCGGGTGCACCAGTTCGACAAGGTCGAGATCGTGTGGTTGACCCGGCCCGAGCGCAGTGACGCGGACCTGCTCACCCTGCGCGGCCACGCCGAAGGCCTCCTCCAGCGCCTGGGCCTGCATTACCGGGTGCTTGATCTGGTGACCGGCGACACTGGATTCAGTTCTGCACACACCTTTGACCTCGAGGTGTGGTCCCCTGGCACCAATGGATGGTTGGAGGTGTCGAGTTGTTCGACATTCACCGACTTCCAGGCCCGCCGCGCCAATTTACGCTTCCGCGAAAAGGGTGGAAAGCCGCAGTTGCTGCACACGCTCAATGGCTCGGCTCTGGCCCTGCCGCGCTGCCTCATCGCGTTGCTCGAGACCTATCAGCAGGCGGATGGAAGCGTGATGGTGCCGCCAGTCTTGGTCCCATATATGGGTGGTATGGATAGGATTGCCCCATGAACGCGGAACAGGACAGCCGTCCGCGCTCGACGTCCCAGGTGGTGCTGATTTATTCCGCGATGTCGGTTACGCATTTCGCGTTGGCAGTATGAGCGACCCCATTAAGCACGAGTGTGGCCTCGCCATCGTGCGGCTGAAGAAGCCGCTGGCGCACTACGCAGAGGTCCATGGCTCGGCCATGTGGGGTCTCAAAAAGTTGTACCTCTTGATGGAGAAACAGCGCAATCGCGGCCAGGACGGTGCGGGCATTGGCGTGCTCAAGCAAGGCGTGCCGCCCGGTGCCCAGTACTTCCTGCGTCACCGCGAGGCTGGGCAGGCCTGCCTCGACCGCCTATGGGGCCACGTCCACGGCGAACTCGCCAAGGTCACCAAGACCCACGGCGCCGACATCGCCGCATTGAAACTGCATTACCCCTTTTTGGGTGAAGTCTATCTCGGCCATCTGCGTTACGGCACCTATGGCGGCCAGAGCATTGAGGCCTGCCATCCGTTTGTGCGCGCCTCGAACTGGCAGAGCCGCTACCTCAGCGTTGCGGGTAATTTCAACCTCACCAACCACGATGAAATTTTCGCGCTGCTTGAGCGCCTCGGCCAGCAGCCCATCGGCGGCGCCGATACCGCCACGGTCATGGAGAAAATCGGGCATTTTCTTGATGTCGCCAACGAGGCGATGGTGCGCAAGTTCACCGCTGAGGGCCTGCATGGCGAGGCTCTGCGGCACAAAGTCGCGGATGAACTTGATGTGGCCAAGGTGTTGCGCAAGGCTACGCAGATGTGGGATGGCGGCTACTACATGGCCGGTGTCATCGGTCACGGCGCCTGCTTTGCCCTGCGCGATCCCAACGGCATCCGACCTGGTTTCTGGTACGAAGATGACGAAGTCGTGGCCATGGCCAGCGAGCGTGCTGCGCTGGTTACCTGCTTCAACCTGCGCCCCGATCAGGTGCGTGAGGTCACCCCCGGCGCCGCGGTCATTGTCAACCATCGTGGGGAGGCCAGCGAGGTCCAGATCCTGCCCGAGGGTGAGCGGAAAAGCTGCTCCTTCGAACGCATCTATTTCAGCCGCGGGAATGACGCTGACATCTACCGCGAACGCAAAGCCTTGGGCCGCGAGCTGGTCCCGGCGGTGCTCAAGGCGGTAGACCACGACCTCGCCCATACTGTCCTGAGTTACATCCCCAATACAGCGGAAAGTGCGTATTACGGTCTGCTCGAGGGCATGGAGAGCTGGCTAGCGGAGTGGAAAGAGCGCGAGATCCTGCGTCTGCAGGACGAAGGCCGCATCGATCCTGTGGCCCTGCGCCAGATTCTTGCCGTACGCCCCTGGCAGGAAAAAGCCGCGCTCAAGGACGCCAAGTTGCGCACCTTCATCGCTGGTTTTTCCTGCCAG
>JBILDK010000417.1:0-3116 GCA_044352625.1 Planctomycetota bacterium | reverse complement strand
GGTAGGTGACGTTGGGCGCGGTCTGCACCATGTCGAGATCGTGCTCGCGCTCCAGGCGCTCCTGGCAGATCTCCATGTGCAGCATGCCCAGGAAGCCGCAGCGGAAACCGTGGCCGAGGGCGCCGCCGCTCTCGGGCGCCCAGCGGAACGAAGCGTCGTTCAGGGTCAGTTTCTCGACCGCCTCGCGCAACTGGTCATAGGTCGTTTCGCCCGACGGATACAGGCCGCAATACACCATCGGCTTCATTTCGCGGAAGCCGGTCAGCGGCTCGGCCTGGGCGGCTTCGAGGGTGATGGTGTCGCCCACCTTCACATCGGCGAGGGCCTTGATCGCGGCGCAGATGTAGCCGGTCTCGCCGGCGACGAGGCCCTCGGGCGCGGACTCCATGCCCGGGCGCAGGCGGCCGATGTCGCTCACCTCATAGGTCTTGGCGGAGCGGATCAGGCGGATCTTGTCGCCCTTCTTGAGTCGGCCGGTCTTGACGCGCGCATACAGGATGATGCCGCGGTAGTCGTCATAGATCGCATCGAACACCAGCGCCTGGGTGGCGCCGTCGCGGTCGCCCACCGGGGCCGGCACGCGGGCCACGATGGCCGCCAGGATCTCGGTGATGCCGATGCCCTGCTTGGCGCTGGCCAGCACCGAATCGGTGGCGTCGAGGGCCAGGGACTCCTCGATCTCCTCCATGACCTCGTCGCTGCGCGCGCCGGGCAGGTCGATCTTGTTGATCACCGGGATGATGTGCAGGTGCTGGTCGATGGCGAGGAGGTAGTTGGCAACGGTCTGGGCCTGGACGCCCTGGACCGCATCCACCACCAGCAACGCGCCTTCACACGCCTGCAGGCTGCGGGTCACTTCATAGGTGAAGTCCACGTGACCCGGGGTGTCGATCAGGTTGAGCTGGTAGGTGTTGCCATCGGTGTGGGTGTAGGACAGGCACAGGGCCTTGGCCTTGATGGTGATCCCGCGCTCGCGCTCCAGATCCATGCTGTCGAGGACCTCAAGCTCCTTGTCCTCTTTGGCGCGCATCGCCCCGCAGGCCTGTAAGAGGCGTTCAGCCAGCGTCGATTTGCCGTGGTCGATGTGAGCAATGATACAGAAATTGCGGATTAAATGCTGAGGATGCGGCATGGTATGCGGGGGGACCGGGGGGCGGGAGGGATGGGCGAGCGGATAGGATCGCCTCAGGCGATCCGCCACCCATCCCGGGAGCCCACCGCTGTAAGAGCGCAGAAATTGCGGATTAAATGCTGAGGATGCGGCATGGGAGGGGCAGCATGATCCGCGCCAGCGCCGGCACGCAACCGGCAGGCCCCGCTTTCCCCTCGCGGAATTCCTGCATCGTGCTGCGCCCATGCGTCCGCCGCCGATCCTGCTGCTCCAATTCCTCAATCTCCTCGCCGGTGGTGGCACCTATCTGATGATCTGTTCCGGGCAGGGGGCGTGGAGCAACGCGAAGTGGACCGCCGCCACCGTGGCCGGGGTCATGGTCGCCACCAACCTGTGCTATGGCGGCGTGGTGGCACAGGGCGGGCGCCTGGCGGACACCTGGGGACGGGCGCGCACCGCGCTGCTCGGCGCGGCCGTGTGCCTGGGTGCGGGCCTGCTGGGTGCGCTGGTGGCGCATCCGATCGCGGCGGCGGCGGCGGCCATGCTCGGGTTCCTCGGCACCGCGTTTTTCTTCCCCGGCAATGCCGGACTTTTCAGTGACGCCGGGACCGGGGCCGATGGCCAGCAGGTGGCCCTGCACGTCAAAGTCAGTCGCTACAATCTCGGCTGGTCCTCGGGCAACGTGGTGGGTTTCGGCACCGGTTGGGCCCTGTCGGCCCTGGTGCCGGGCTATGGCTTTGCGGTCGCAGCTGGATTTTTTGCGCTGATCATCGGCATCCTGTGGCGCTGGCGCAGCTTGCCGCCACAGCCTCCGGCGGCGGCGGGTGATCGCGCCGACCACCCGGCCTTGGGACGCTTGATCCTGACCGGTCGCGTCGGCCTGCTGCTGTTCTGCCTGCTGGGCATGAGCGTGATCAGCCTGCTCACCACCACGCTCACCAATACCATGAGTCCGGATGAGGCGCGTTCTGTTGGCACCGCCGGCCTCACTGCCTATGCGCTCGGCTACGTCAGCATGTTCGCGGTTCTCGGCGCGTGGAGCGGTTGGGTCATGCGCCCGTGGCGCCTCACGCTGCTGATGCTGGCGCTGCCCGTGGCGGCGGCGGGGCTGCTATGGGTCGGTCGCGGCGGACATCCCTCGATTGCCAACGTGATGCCGTGCACCTTCCTGCTCGGCCTCGCATATGGCGCGGCCTACACCGCGAGTTTGTATTACAGCATGCGCCTGCCCCACGGCGCGGCGCGGGCCGCCAGCCTGCACGAGACGTTTCTCGGCATCGGCTCGATGATCGGCCCGCTGCTGTGCGCCGCTTTCCTGTGGTGGCAGCCGGGCCTGACCGGTCTGGCCGGCTACCTGCTGGTGGGCGCGGCGGTGGTCCTCGGCTGGCAGCTGCTCATGGTCCCCGGCGCGGTGGCGCGCGGCGCGCGTTAGATCGCCGCGAAAGCTCTGGTTGGAAGCCACTCCCAGACCGGCGAGCATTGCCGAGATTCATTCCACGGTGCGACCTCCAGGTGCTGATCGAGCACGTTGTCGGCCAGCCCGGCGTGCAGGGTCAGGTCATCCCAAAAGTCGCGGTTGATGGTGCATCATAAAAAACGCAGTCGGGAAGTCCGGAAATCAGAGTTCCTACAAAACGCAGTCGGGAAGTCCGGAAGTCAGAGTTCTTTGCAATCTTTCGCTCGGTCACCTCGGAAGTGAACCGACACGGGGCTGCATCGGTCTTCGACCACCGGACTTCCGGACTGCTGCGTTTAGCCACGGTTGTACAGCACCGGTGGCGTTCACCCGTTGGGTACGCGGATACAACGCTGCAATTCACGGTGTCGGAACCACCAACCATCCACTGCGGTTTTCGGGATCACGCATCCGATCGTGACTGATCGTCATTGAGCATTAATCCCCGCGCCAAGTGTCGTTTCGGGGAACGCCCTCTCACCTCGATGAGGAGCGCAATAAGATACACCATGGTAAACCTCGGACATGTACCGGCGGGGACGGCGGACC
>JBILDK010000416.1:0-3123 GCA_044352625.1 Planctomycetota bacterium | reverse complement strand
GGCTGCCGCTGCGCCGATTGGTCGCGTATTCGCGTGGCCCAGGATTTCGACGCCTTCCGCGTACGCCGCACCCACTTGCGTGGCTCCTGCGTGCTCGGTCGCTTCGCCGCCGAGGTCGAGGTCGAGTCGGGCCTGCGTCTGCCTGCCGGCATCTACGACTGCACCCTGCTCGACTGCCAGATCGGCAACGACTGCCTGCTCGAAAACGTGCGCTTCGCCGCCAATCTGGTGGTGGACCGCGAGGCGGTGCTATTCGATGTCAGCTCGATCACCTGCGCCGGCGCAGCGCGCTTCGGTTGCGGCCAGGAGTTGCCCATCGCCAACGAGGCCGGCGGACGCGAGGTGCCACTATGGGCTGAGCTGACGGTGGGCGCGGCGGCACTGGTGGGGCGCGCGCGTCACGATCGCCCCGGCCAGGACGCGGTGCGCGCCGCCGTGGCGCGCTACACCCAGGCCGTGCTCAGCCCGGTGGGCTGGGTCCGCCGTCGTGCCCGGGTGATGCACACCGAGCGCATCAGCGACGCCTACATCGGCGCCGGCGCGGTGATCGACCACGCCCACGAGGTATGCGACGTGGCCATCCTGTCCTCGCTCGACGAACCGGTGACGGTGCGCTCGGGTGCGGCGGTGGCCGCCTCGGTCCTGCAATGGGGCGTGAGCGTGTCGGGCAACGGCATCGTGCGCCGCAGCGCGCTGCTTGAGCACAGTGCGGTGGACGAACACGCCACGGTCGAGACCAGCGTGATCGGCCCCAACACCCACATCGCCAAGGGCGAGGTCACCGCCAGCTTGGTGGGCCCTTTCGTCGGCTTCCACCACCAGAGCCTGCTCATCGCCGCGTTCTGGCCCGAGGGCAAGGGCAACGTCGCCTATGGCGCGATGGTCGGCTCCAACCACACCGGCCGCGCCGCCGATCAGGAGATCTGGCCCGGCGAAGGCGTGTTCTTCGGCCTGGGCTGCGCCATCCGGCTGCCGGCGAACTATAGTGAGGCGCCTTATTCAGTGATCGGCATGGGCGTGACGACACTGCCGCAGAAGGTCAGCTTCCCGTTCAGCCTGATCACCCTGCCGGCGGACCCCCTGCCTGAGTCGGTGCCGCGCGCGTTCAACGAGATCCAGCCCGCCTGGGGCCTGAGCGAGAACGCCTACGGCATCGTGCGCAATGAGCTGAAGTACGCCAAGCGCGACCGTGCCAAACGTCACGTCATCGACTACAAGACCCTCCGCCCGCAGATCATGCGCCAGGTGCGCGACGCCCGCGCCCGGCTCGCAGCGGTGACCACGATCAAGGCGGTCTACCTCGATAGCGACATCGCCGGCCTTGGCCGCAATGCCCTGCGCGAGCCGGTGCGCCTGCAGGCCATCGCCAGCTACGATCAGGCGCTGCTGCGCTATGCCCTGCGCGTGCTGCTGGGCGAGGCCGAGGGCGCGGTATCGATCCCGGGTTCCGCCGAGCTGGCGCACGAGCTGGCGGACAGCCTGATGCCCGGCACGGATCGCGCCCAGCGCTTCGCCCGCCTGGTGGAGATCGAGACCGAGAATGCGCGTCTGGTGCAGACCTCCAAGGCCAAGGACGACGAGCGCGGCGGGCGCATCATCCCCGGCTACGCCGACGCCCATACCGCCGCCGCCGATGACGCGGTGGTGAAGAGCGCGTGGGAGCGCGCCGAGCGCACCCGCGCCCGGGTCGCCGCCCTGGGCTGAACATGCCGCGCTACGCGCTGCTCCTGGCCTATGACGGCGGGGCCTTCGCCGGCTGGTGGCGGCAGCCGGACCAGCGCACGGTGGCGGGCGAACTCGACGCGGCCCTGGCGCGCCTGGGCGAAGCGGCAGCGGAGGCGACCGGCGCCTCGCGCACGGATGCGGGGGTGCATGCCCGCGGCCAGCTCGCCCACGTGGACCTGCGCCGCACCTGGGATTCGGCGGACTTGGCGCGGCGGCTCAATGGCCATCTGCCGGCGGACCTCGCCTGCCGGGGAGCCGCCGCGGTCGACGACGGCTGGCACGCGGTGCATGGCGTGCGCCGCAAGACCTATCGCTACCGCGTAGCGACGGTGCGCGATCCCTTTGTCGCAGCCACCGCCTGGTTCCCACCCAGCACGCTCGACCCGGCAATCCTGCACACCTGCGCGGGGCTGGCTCCGGGTCAACGCGACTGGGCCGCGTTCGTGCGCCGCGGGGACCACCGCGCTGACACCACACACCTTCTGCGCGTCTGCCGCTGGCGCACGCGCGGTGCGCTGTGGACCTGCGACCTCACCGCTGATGGCTTCATCTACCGCCTCGCCCGCAGCCTGGTGGGCGGCATGGTCCTGGCAGCGCGGGGCGGCTGCAGCGTGGCCGACTGGTCCGCGGCCTTGGCTGGAGAGCGTCGTCCCGCAGCAACCCAGCAAGCCCCGGCCCACGGCCTGTGCCTGGAGCGGGTGGTGCACCGCCGGCCGCCAGGGTGGTGTATCTGACCCGAGAGCGGGCGGGGAGTGGCAACGGCAGGTTGGCGGTGCAGAGTGGAGGCGGACACCATCAGATGTGTGAACTTCGCCCCCTGGCCGCATCCCTCCTCGCGCTGACCGTCGTGGTGGGCGCCGCCGAACCCGACGCCGGGGGTTCCGCTCGTCCGCCCTGGGTCGTGCAGGGCCTGGTGACGGGCGATCATGCGGCAAAGGCCGATCTGGAGGACCACCCGGGCCAGCTCGGCGTCGATGCGCTGACCTACGAGGCGCGGCTCTTCTGGAATCCTGCGCGCGGCACCCGGGTGGGTCTCGGCCTTGGTGGTGGCTTCTGGGATTACGACGGCAGCCAGTTCGCCGACGAACCGGTCCTGCGGGCCCATCGCGTGCGCCTTGCTGGTCTGCAGATGGTGACGCCCCACTGGGGGGTCATCCTGCAAGAGGCGGTCGGCGTCGCCTACGACGGCCGGACCACCATGCGGGAGGGCCTGACCACCACCACCTTCGTTGGGCCGCTGTGGCGCCGCGATGAGGACCTCTATCTCGCGGTCGGCGTCTACCTCACCACGGCCGCGGATTATGTGAAGACCATCCCGATGATTTCGGCGTGGTGGCGGATCAATGAGCGCTGGTCGCTGCAGGTCTTCGACCAGGTCGACAACCTTAGCCGGCTCAC
>JBILDK010000415.1:0-3125 GCA_044352625.1 Planctomycetota bacterium | reverse complement strand
CGCGGCGTCTTCGACTTCGCCTTCAAGCTTCAGTACCGGGATCTCGACTCGCTCATCCATCCTGGCCACCGCTCCGGGTCGTCAGAGAAGCATATCGCGCGCTTCCTCTCGACCCGCCTCGACGAAACTGGTTTCCTCGCGCTGATCACGCGCATGCGCGCGTCCGGATTCCATCCCATCTGCACCCCCTTCGATGAACCGTCGGTGATGCAGGTCGAGCGCCATGGCTTCGACGCCCTCAAGATCGCGAGCTGTTCCCTGGCCGACTGGCCGCTGATGGAATGCGTCGCTCAGGTCAAGATGCCCGTGATCGCCTCCACCGCTGGCGCTGACCTTGAGCAACTGGATCGCGTGGTGGCGTTCCTGCTCCATCGCCAGCCACGGCTTGGCCTGCTGCACTGCGTCGGTGAATACCCCACCCCGCCGGAGCGGCAACGCCTCAACCAGATCGATCTGCTTCGCCAACGCTACCCCAGCACCATCGTCGGACTGTCTTCACATGAGTCGCCGTCGGCCATCGATCTGGTGGGTCTGGCCATCGCCAAATCGGCCAGAATCCTGGAGAAGCACGTTGGTCTGGCGATGCCAGGCAGTCCGCTGAACGCGTATTCAGCCTCGCCAGAGCAGATGTCCCTCTGGCTTGCCGCCGCCGCCGCCGCCCTGATCGCCTGCGGGCCAGCCGGGGTCCGGCCACCAGTCGACGCGGCTGAACAGCAGAGCCTCCGCTCCTTGCGCCGCGGCGCGTATGCCCGCCGGGATCTGCCGGTAGGTCATAAGCTGACACTCGCGGATGTGAACTTGGCGATGCCGGCAGGCCCCGATCAGCTCACCGGCCAGGACATGGGCAAGTATGTCGATCACCGCCTGACGGCAGCGGTGGCCCGCGATGCCCCGATCCTGACCGCGATGGTGGACACCCGGGATGGACATCGGCAGGTGCACACCATCCTCGGACGAGTCGAGGCCATGCTGCGGGCGACCCAGGTCCCGATCCCACAGGGTGCAGGCATCGAGATATCGCACCATTACGGCCTAGAACGGTTTGCGGAGGTGGGCTGCACCATCGTCAACGTGGTGAACCGCGCCTATTGCAAGAAGATCATCGTGCTGCTGCCGGGTCAGCGCCACCCGAGCCAATACCACAAGCGCAAGGAGGAGACGTTCCACCTGCTCCACGGCGATCTGTCCATTCGCCTCGATGGGGTCGAGTCGGCTTGCACCGTGGGCGAAGTGGTGACGGTGGAGTGCGGTGTGCACCACGAGTTCTGGACGACGGGCGGCGCGGTCTTCGAGGAAGTGTCATCAACGCATTTCGTCGATGACAGTTTCTATGCGGATCCGGCAATCAGTGGAAATCCCCATCGCAAGACCATTTTCACCGGTTTTTTTGGCTAATCTATGAAGCTCAGCGACTATGTCTTCGCCCGGGTGGCCGCATGTGGCGTGCGCCACGTGTTCCTGCTGCCTGGCGGCGGTGCGATGCACCTGGTGGATTCGTTGGGTCGCAACCGCGATCTGCAATTCGTCTGCAACCTCCACGAGCAGGGGACGGCGGTCGCCGTCGACGCCTACGCCCAGGTCGCTGGGTTCGGGGTGGGCCTGGTCACCACCGGTCCGGGTGGGACCAATTGTCTGACCGGAGTCACCGCGGCATGGCTGGACTCGACGCCCTGCCTGTTCATCAGCGGCCAGGTCAAGCGCGCCGACAGCGCCAAGGGCAGAGGGGTGCGCCAGTTCGGATTCCAGGAGGTGGACATCATCTCCATGGTGCGGCCGATCACCAAGTATGCGGCGCTGGTCGATGACCCCCGAGACATCCGGCAGCATCTCGATCGCGCCCTGCGCCTGGCACGCCAAGGCCGGCCAGGACCGGTCTGGATCGATATCCCGCTTGATGTTCAGGCGGCGGAGGTGGATCCCGAGACACTGCCCGGTGAGCCGGCGGCGGAGGTCATCAACCAGGATCTTGCCCAGAGCGATCTCGACGCGGCGGCCGCACGCACCCTGGAAATGCTCGGCAAAGCTTGCCGCCCCGTGATCCTGGTGGGCAACGGCGTCCGCTTGTCCGGCGCCGCGGCGGCGTTCGATCGCATCGCCCGTCGTCTTGGCGTGCCGGTCCTCGCGACGTGGAAAGCCGCCGACCTGATGCCCGACGACCACCCGTTGTTCGCAGGTCGGCCCGGAGCATCGGGACAACGTCATGCCAACCTCGCGCAGCAGAACAGTGATGTGCTTCTGGCTCTCGGCGCCCGACTTGATCTTGGGCAGACGGCGTACGAACATCGCTATTTTGCCCGGGCGGCGCAACGCATCGTGGTCGATGTCGATGGTGCCGAGGTGGCGAAATTCGCCTTTCCGGTCGCCCTGGGGATTGTAGCGGACGCAGCGGCCTTTCTGGCGGCGCTGGAGCGCGTCATGGGGGCTTGGGCGGCACCGGACTGGGCGAATTGGAGGGCAAAGCTCGGGGAATGGCGCGCCAGGTTCCCGGTCATCGATCCCGAAGTCGTCAATCCGACCGGGTGCATCGATACCTATGCGCTGGTTGCGGCGGTCGGTGACCTACTGCGTCCGGGCGATGTCCTGGCGCCCGGTTCTTCGGGCCAGTGCAGCGAACTCACCTGTCAGGCGGTGCGCCTGCGCAGCGGGGTGAGGATGGTCAACAGCCAGGGCCTGGGTAGCATGGGATTTGGCGTACCCGGTGCCTTGGGCGCCTGCCTTGGATCGGGTGGCGCGCGGACGGTCTGCATCGATGGCGATGGTGGATTCCAAATGAACCTCCAGGAGCTTGAGACAATCCGACGCCTGCGTCTGCCCATCCATTTCCTGGTGCTCGACAACCAGGGATATGGCTCGATCCGCTCCAGCCAGCGGACGCACTTCGCCGGCAACCTGGTGGCCAGCGATGCCTCCAGCGGCCTCACCCTTCCCGACAGCGCCCGTCTGGCGGAGGCCTATGGGATCCGCAGCCAGCGCCTCGACGATGCGGCCACGCTCCGTCAACGCCTGGCGGATACGTTCGCCCATCCCGGGCCGACCGTCAGTATCGTCACCGTCCCAGTCCATCAGGCCACACGGCCGCGGGTGGCCTCGATGAAGCTGGGTAATGGCTCCATGGTCTCGCGTCC
>JBILDK010000414.1:0-3127 GCA_044352625.1 Planctomycetota bacterium | reverse complement strand
CCAAGTTGGAAGAAGGCAACCGTCTGGCCGAAGCCCTCGCTGCGTTTCGCGCATTGGCCTCCGTGACCCATCCCGAGGTGACCGCCACGGCTACCGCCGCCATTGCCCGACTCGAACCCCAGGAGGCGGCCTATCGCACCTTGTGGGACAACACCATCCGGGTGGTGGCCGCCGACCTGGGGCGCAGCGCCGAACTGGACGCCCTCACCGCCGGGTCCCGCCCCTGGGGCCGCGACGTCGAGCTCAAGCGCTTGCGCGAAGATGCTGCCGCGCGTCTCGCCGCCGCCGCCGCTGCGTGGAAAACGGTGGAAGCCAGCGCCGATCCTGCGGCCTTCGACGCCTTCATTGCCGCCCATCCCGGCACCCCGCAGATCAGCCAGGCCACCACCCGCCGCGCGACCCTGGCGGCGCGCCAGGGCACCCGCGACCAGGCGGTGGCGACACAGCGCGCGCAGCTCGCCGCCGGACGCTGGCAGGAAGCCTGGCAGAGCGGTCAGGATCTGCTCACCGCCTACAGGGATCTGGTCGATCCCGCTACGATCGAGCTACCGCTGATGGTGGTCAGCAGGCCCCCCGGGGCGACTCTCAGCCGCGCGGGCGAAGTCCTGGGCGTGGCCCCCCTGGTGGTGCGCTGCCGGCCCGGCGAAGGCGGACAACTCACCGCCACTGCCCCTGGCTGGGGTGCGGCCGTGGTCGAATTGACCGTGGTCGATAGCGCCTGGCAGACGCACGTGATCCTGCCCCGCGTCGCTGCGTGGTCGGTGACCCTCGACCGGCCAGCCGGGGTCCTGGCCAGTGGCGACCTGGGCATTCTGGCAGTCGGGCGCGACAGCATCGCGCTCGTTGCCAAGGGCCAGGTGCGCTGGCGGGCGCGCTTGCCCGCTGACGAGTTCGGCGCGGGCGATCGGATTGGTCATCCGGCGGTCCTCACCCCCGACGGTCTCGCCGTGGTGGCCCTGCCCACCGGTGGTCTCGCCCTGTTCACGCCTGACGGTGCCACTCGTCCGCGCGTGGCGATCCCGGGCGACCTGCGGGGACGGCCCCTGGCCTACATCAACGAGATTTACGGCCCATCGCCGCGCGTCGCGGTGGCCGCAACCGGCCTGCGTTGCGGCACCCCGGGCGGTGAAATCCTCGCCATTCCCCTGCCCAGCCCCGCGATCAGCGGCCCGCTGGCCTTCGCCCGCGACCTCGACCGGCTGCTGGTGGTGGCAGATGTCGATGGCCACCTTACCGCGGTCGAGGAATCCACGCGCACCGTCGCCTGGCGCCTCGACCTGCAGGCGAGCGACTGCGGCGACCTTGTGGCGGGCGATGCGCGCACCGTGCTCATGGTGCTCGACGGAGTGCGCCTCGCCGCATGTGCAGTCGAGGGCGCCCCCGCGTTGCGCTGGACCATGCGCTTGCCCGCTGCGGTGGTGGGCGAGCCGGCGGTCGCTGGCGCGGCGATCCTGGTGGCGGCTGGCGCAGCTATTGTGCGCGCCGATATGAACGGCACCGCGCTGCCCCCGATCACCCTGCCGGCGGTCGCGGCCACCGGCGTGGCGGCGGCCGGCAACCTTGCTGCCGTGGGCTGTAGCGATGGCACGCTGGTGGTGCTGCGCGATGGCGCCATCGCGTGGACCTCGCCTCTCGGCCATCGTCCCTTGGCGGTGACCATCGCCGGCGGCCAGGTGGTGGCCGCGCTCGACGACGGGACGCTGCGCGCGTTCATCCCATGAGCTTGGACCTCGACCACCGCTCCGGCCCCTGGGCCCCGCGCCATCTCGTCGGTTTCGACCTGCGCCGCCGACCGCATCTGGAAGCCGATGTGCTGGTGATCGGCGGCGGCGTAGCCGGATTGTGCGCCGCACTGGCTGCAGCCGATGCCGGGGCCGAGGTCCTGCTGCTGGTCAAATCCGGCCTGCACGATTCCAACACCGCCTGGGCCCAGGGCGGGGTGGCGGCGGTGCTCGATCCGCGCGAACGCGAATCCGGCGACGACGCTGCGGCCCACATCAGCGATACGCTCACGGCGGGCGTCGGCCTGTGCGACGAAGCCGCGGTACGCGCAATCATCGAAGGTGGTGCGGAGGCCATCGCCTTTCTGCGCGGACACGGCTGCGGCTTTGATCTCGCCGGGGATGGCGCCGTGGCCCTCACCCGCGAGGGCGGCCACAGCTTCAGACGCATCCTGCACAGCCATGGCGACAGCACCGGTCGCGAGGTCAGCCGTTCGCTGGTGGCAGCGGTGTGCAGCCATCCCCGCATCATCGTGGTCGAACAGGCCTTCGTGCTCGACCTGCTCAGCGACGAACGCGGCCGCGTGGTCGGTGCACACTTTTTCCGCCGCGAGGAACTGGTGGCGGCGTTGGCCGGGGCCACCGTGCTCGCCACCGGCGGCTGCGGTCAGGCGTGGCGTGAAACCACCAACCCGGCGGTGGCCACCGGCGACGGACTGGCCATGGCCTATCGCGCCGGAGCGGCAGTGGCCGATGCCGAGTTCATGCAATTTCACCCCACCACGCTGTACATCGCTGGTGGCGCGCGCCTGCTGATCAGCGAGGCGATGCGCGGCGAGGGCGCGCTGCTGCGCAACCACAATGGCGAACGCTTCATGGTCGCGCATCATCCGCTGGCCGAACTGGCACCGCGCGACGTGGTCACACGAACAATCATCAGCGAGATCCGCGCCAGCGGCTTTCCGCATGTCTGGCTCGATGCGACGCACCTCGGCGCGGCCTTCGTACGCGATCGCTTCCCCGCAATCACCCAGGCCTGCGCACGCTTCGGCATCGACCCCGGCACCGAATGGCTGCCGGTGCATCCCAGCGCCCACTATCACTGCGGTGGCATAGTCACCGCCCCCGACACCGCCACCGGCGTGCCTGGCCTGTGGGCCGCGGGCGAGGTCGCCTGCACCGGGCTGCACGGCGCCAACCGGCTCGCCTCCAACAGCATCCTCGAGGGTCTGGTGATGGGCATCCGCGCGGGGCAGGCCGCTGCCGGATCCGGCGGCCAGGCTGGGCGGCAGCGTTTAATCGCACCCAAGCCCACAGCTATCGCCGACGACCTCGATATCAGTGATCTGGTCAGTTCGCTGCGCGCCACCATGTGGCGTCACGCCGGGATCGAGCGTGATGCCGCC
>JBILDK010000413.1:0-3131 GCA_044352625.1 Planctomycetota bacterium | reverse complement strand
CGGCACGCGCACCCGGGGCCTGGGCCCGCAGGCAACGCTTGAACCGGGGGCCACCTGGCGCGGCACCCTGGTGGGCGGCGAGGGCGCGCCCATGCGCCTCGACCTCGACCTGCGCTGGCTTCCCCACGCATCACCCGGCCCCGAACCCATGCGCATGCAGGCCAGCCAACAGAACAAGGCGGCGCGCTGGGTCGAGTTCCTGGTGCGTCGCAACGGCGCGGAACGCCGGGTGTGGCTGATGCGCGGCTCGCGCCAAGCCGTCACCCTGGGCGACACCGATATCCTGCTGCACTACGACCAGGGCCGCCTCGACCTCAAGCGCGATCGTGGTTTCGCGGTGCGTCTGGAGCGTTTCGAAGAAGGCCGCGACCCCGGCGGCATGCGCAGCGCCAGCTACGCCAGCGAGGTCACCATCCTTGCCGCAGACGGCGAACGCCGCACCCGCATCAGCATGAACGAGCCGGCCCACCAGGGTGGAGTCACCCTGTATCAAACCGCCTTCAGCCCCGAAATCGGACCTAACGGCCTGCCCACGGGTCGACAGAATTCGGTATTCACAGTGGCCGAGGATCCAGGTCGTTTCCTCAAATACCTTGGGTCGGGGGTATTGGTTCTCGGCATTCTGCTGCTCTATTTCCTGCGCGGTCGTCGTACCGCACCTGCCCCGGGAAGCCTCACATGATCCGCTTTCTTCTGCTCGCCCTGCTGACCACCCTGAGCGGCGCCGCCGAGCTCGAACACCTTCCCGTTCTGCACGAAGGACGGCTCAAGCCCTTCGCCGTGGCCGCCGAAGAAACCGTGCTCGCGCTCACCGGCAAGACGCCATTCGGGACCGTTGATCCGACCACGCGCCAGATCACCGGCAAACGTCCATCCCAGGTGCTGCTCTTAGCGTGGATGCTCGATCCCGCTGAGTGGCATGCCCGGCCTTTGGTCCAGGTCCCGTGGCATGCGTCGCAGCGCGCCCTGGGCATCCCTGGGCAATGGGCCTCGTTGGCGGAACTGGAAGCGCAGCGCGCGCTGCTCATGGACGCGGCGGACCGTGAGCAACACGGCCGCCAGAGTGGTGAGGTGGTGGCCTGGAGCCGCGACGACGAGGCGTTGCTGACCGTGGCCCGGCGCCAAGCCAGCGCGATCGAGGTGTTGGCGGGCCGCACCCTCGGCCTGGCCCCCCTCGCCGCCGACGCCGCGATGCGCCAGTGGGTGCTGACCAGCGTGGCCCCGGTCCTGCCCCGCGAGGAACACGGCACCATCGAGCGTATGTGGCGCAGCCAGCTGCATGAGGTTATGCGTGTCGCCAAGGACGGTCAGGACGATGCCCTGCTGCGTGCCGATCCCTGGCTGACCCTTGAGGACGTCGCCCTGCGCCCAGATCCGGTGCTGCTCGCCCTCGCCGCCACCAGCGCCATCCCTGCGCCGCTGGCAGAACTGCTGACCGCCGGGGGTGCCTGGGCGGCAGACCTGCACGCGCGCCGCAATGCCGATGCCAGCACCGCGCGCCTCGCCGCTGCCTGCCGCGCCCTGGGTGATGCCCGCGATGCGACCCTCACCGGCCAGGGTCTGCATAATCCTCAGGGCACCTATCCCGCGTCCTGGCGACTCGGGCTTGAACTCGCGTATTATCAGGCCCGGCCCTTTACTTGGGCGTGGTTGCTGTTCACCGCCGGAGCGATTGCGCTGGCCTTCCGCCAGCGCCCCTGGCTGCGGCGGTGGGGCGTGGGCCTGACCGCCGTTGCTTGCCTGGTCACCGTCGCCGGCCTCGCGGCGCGCCACACCATCACCGGCCTGGGCGCGGTGACCAACCTGTACGAAACCATGATCTATGTGGCACTGATCAGCGCCGTGCTCGGTCTGTGGCTCTCGCGCACCTTCAGTAACGGGCTGTATGCCGTGGCGGGCAATCTCGGTGCGGCGTTCTGCGCCATGATCGGCGAAGCCATGCCGCCGGAACTCGGCAGCAGCATCGGTCAGCTCCAGCCGGTGCTGCGCAGCCGCTTCTGGTTGTGGCTCCACGTCAAGGTTGTGGTGGCGAGCTACGCCCCCTTCGTGCTCGCCTGGGTGTTGGGCAATGTGGCTCTGTGGCAGGCATGGCGCCGCGGCAGTGCGGTCAGCGCTGAACAGGGGCGTGCGCTCTATCGCTGCCTGCAAATCGGCACAGTCCTCATCGCAGCCGGCACGCTGCTCGGGGCGGTGTGGGCCGACGAGGCCTGGGGCCGCTTCTGGGGCTGGGATCCGAAAGAGGTCGGCGCGTTGCTCGTGCTGCTCACCTACCTCGTGCCGCTGCACCTGCGCTATGTCGGTGCGGTCGGCCACACCGGCCTCGCAGCGTGGAGCGTGCTGGGCGCGCTGAGCGTGCTGTGGAGCTGGTACGGGGTGAACTTCATCCAGGCCACGGGATTGCACGCCTATGCCTTCGGCTCGGCCAGCCGGCTGGATCAACTCATCGTTGGCAGCGCCGTGGCGGTGCAGGTGGCGCTCACCTCGTGGCAGTTGTGGGCTATCCGGCGAGCGCGAACGGCAGGCTGAAGCCTGCGCTCCCAGGTCAGGGCAGCGCGGCGAGCATGGCGCTCGCCGCTGTGTCGCCGGGACGACGCTGGAGACGCGCCGCGAGCAGATCACGGGCTTCGCCGGTGCGTTGCGTGCGGATGAGCAAGCCCGCGAGGTGCAGGTCGCCATCGCCCGTCGGCTCCAGCGCGATGGCGTGGCGCCAAGCGGCCTCGGCGCGGGGCGCATCACCGCGCCGGTCGGCGAGATCACCTGCCCACAGCAGCACGCGTGGGTCGGTTTCGCCTGCAGCGACCAGCGCCGCCAGGGCCGCATCGGCTCCGGCGAGATCCGCTTGTTCAAGGGCAAGGCGGGCCGCGAGCAGTCGCCAGCCACGCGTGCGGGCCGGTTCAGCCACGCGCCCAAGCCAGGCTCGGGCCCGACCGGGATCGCCCGCCGCCGCTGCGGCGCGCGCCGCCAATTCGAGCACCGCAGGTTCGGCCTCGGCGGCGTCGGCCAGGGGCGCGATAACCGCCAGCGCCGGTCCCGCTTGGTCCGCCGCCAGCCGCGCCGCCGCCAGCGCCACCGTCGCATCAGCTGAAGGCGCCGCGAGCACCACGGCCTCCAGCGCCGCGCGCCGCCCTGAC
>JBILDK010000412.1:0-3161 GCA_044352625.1 Planctomycetota bacterium | reverse complement strand
GAGTGACCGCAAGGAAGACGAAACGAAGCGATACTGGAGGTATCGTGAGTGGAGTCTGACGCCGCGGGCGCCGACGAGATCCGACGTATCCGACCGAAGAGGTTTTTGCTCAGGCTCTGAGCTGGCGCGGGTGGGCGGTGCGCGCCCTGCCGGAATGCAGATATACCGTTTGCCGCAAACGGGCGAGGGATATGCACTGCAGTCATGAAACGGTCCGCCCCCGCGCTGCCCACCCTGGTCGATGTGGCCAAGGGCGCGGATGTCTCGATTGGCACTGCGAGCCGGGTACTCAACGGTTCCAACAGCCCCATTTTGATCAGTGCGGCCACTCGCGAACGCGTGCGTGCGGTCGCTGTCACCCTTGGCTATCGGCCCAACCTCGCGGCCCGCGCGATGAAGACCCGGCGCACCAACGTGATCGGGGTGCTGGTGCAGAACAGCCCTGCAAACCCGCTTTTTCACCCCTTGTTGTATGAAACCATCCTGGGCGTGAACCATGGCTTGGATGCGGCCGGCATGCTCACCAGCCTGGTGCGGCTTGACGACGTGGCCGACGCCGAAGCAGGCGAACCCCGGCTGTTTCGCGAGCATGCCTTTGACGGCATGATCTGCGTGGGCGACATTCCAGACCGCTTTCATGCGCCGCTGCGCAGCCTGTGTCCGGTGATGACCTGGGTCGATGGCAGCGTGTTCGAGCCGACCCGCTGCCTGCGTCGTGACGAGGAAGCCGCAGGACGCCGCGCCGTCGAACATCTTGCAGCACTCGGCTGGCGTCGGGTGGTCTACCTCGACAAGCCGGTTGCCACGTCCGGAGACCACTACGCGTTTGGGGAACGTCGCACAGGAGTCGAGACCGCAGCCCGGGTTGCCGGCATGGAAGTGCTTCATCGGACCATGGTGCCGACCCATCAGGGCGAGAGTCCCGAGGCCGCGGCCCAACTCGTGCCCGGCAGCGCACTGATCGTGGCCGATCACGACCTCATGCGCACGGTGCTGCGCCTCTGCGCCCTGCGCCGGCTGGCTCCAGGCTCCGACCTGGCTCTGGTTGGCCTTGATGACGGTCAGGACCTGGTGCAATTCTGGCCTGGATTGAGCCGTATGCGCTTCGACCGCTATGCCATGGGCCGGGCCGCCGCCGCGATGCTGATCGCGACGGTGCGCGGCGGCGATCCCGCCTCGGCCCGCTTGGCCGATGTGTTTGAGGCCGGTGAAACCACGTTTCGGAGTTCTTGACATGGATCCGCTGCCGCTGTGGCCTTCGCTCGTCGCCCGTACTGCTCGCGTCCATTGCCTGCTCGTGATCGTGTTCGCGACCGTGGCGGGCGCTGCCGAAACCATACCCCCATCACCCTCCACCGTGCCGGGGCTGCGCCTACTCGATCCGCCTGCCTTCACCCACTGGCCCGCCATCGCCTACACCGACGAGGCGCGCAACGCTGCCTTCACCGTACCCTTCGCTGATCCAGTGATCGATGCCAAGCGCGACCGCCCGGTACGCTATGCCACGGCGGTGCCGCGTGCCGGTAGCGCTGGCAGCATCGGTTGGAGTGGTGGAGCTGTCCTGCCCTTCACCTTGCCCAGCGTGGGCGAGGGCACCGGCGGATTGATCGATCTGGTACTGACCCCGGGCACCCATACCGCCCTGCTCGACATTAGTACAACAACGCGTGGCGCAGCGCCCGAGCCGGGTGTGCCGGCAGATCCGCCCGGGGCGTCTTCGCAGTCGCTGACTTCACGCAGTCCCACGCTGACCGGGAACGATGCTGCCCGTCTCGCCGACCCGGCTGCGCCCTTGACGCTGCGTCTGCCCCTGCGCGTGGTGCCGGTGGCTGACGAATGGCCCATGACCAGCCTGCGCGGGTCCTACCCGGTGGATGCCCAGGGCGCGCCGGTGGTGCTGCTGCTCCAGCGCCGCAACGCCGACCAGGAGCGCAAGCTCGGTCTGCTTCACCCCTCTCCGCCCCGGGGCCGCGGCCGTGCACTGCTTGTGGGCGACCCGCTCGAAGCCCTTGGTACCACCGCCTGGGACGGCCTCGACGCTGATCTGCGCCCGGCGCTGGACCCGCGCCTGCCGCAACACGCCGTGCTCGTCGCCCTGGCCTCCGCCCTCAACCGCGCTCCCTCAGGCGGCGCGGCGCTGCAACCACGCACTCTGGTGTGGAGCCCCGGCAACCAGGCGCTGACCGCCGGCACCTGGACCACAGAGGAGGAACGACTGCTCGGTGCCATCAAGGTGCGTTGCGACGCCCTTGGCTTCCGTCCTCGTCTGGTGCTGCTATTGCCGCCATGGCCGGTGGAGTTCCTCGATGCGGCGCGCACCCGCCGCAATTCCCTGCGCAAGGCCGCGGGTCAACTCGGCTGGGTGGTGCTCGACGCCGCCCGCGTCGCCGGCGATGCCGACGACGCCAACCGCGTGGGTGAACAGGTCTTCACTGCCAGCCCCACCGGCCCGGCCCAAACCGCTATCCGCGACCTGCTGGCTGAGGAATTGGCGCGCTGAACCGAACGCTGACCTATTGGGATCCGCCGGCTGCTGACTCGCACACGCGAGCGCCCACCCAATGCCTTGAGGTCATGTGCCATCCACGGCCCACCGCCACCTCGTGACGCAGACGAAACCGACGGCTTTCAGTGGCCCGGGAACGGGGACGGTCTCCGACTATTTTGCAGGCGGCTCAAGGAGCCGGCGCATGAAGTCGTATTCCTCGGCGAAGGACGGATCTTCGGGATAGCGATCGGCCGCCATCTTGGCCGCGACCAGGGCGTGCTGATTGGCGCCACCGAGCTTGGCGCGCCAAGCGATCCAAAACCACTTCGGCTTGTAGTCGAGTTCCTCGCGCCACACGGTCATGACCTTGGTGAACCAGTCGATGGGCATGAAGCGGGCCGCGTCCCCGATCCATTGCGCGGTGTCGTCACGAATGCGTTTGTCGTCCTTGTCCTTCACCCAACGCAGGCGGCTGCGCAGCAACTCCTCGTCCTGCCGAACCAGGGCGTCGAGCAACCGCGCCTGGTGGAGATCCTCGTCATCGATGGCTCCCTTCTGGTTCAGCGCACGGGTGGCAGCGGCGGCAGCGTCGAGCTGGGCCAGGGTGGCAGCGAAATCAGCGCGGTCGAGAGTGGTATTCTTCTTGGCGAAGAGCATGCCGAGGCGGGCCGAC
>JBILDK010000410.1:0-3167 GCA_044352625.1 Planctomycetota bacterium | reverse complement strand
GGCCCATGGACATGAAGGACGTGTCGGCGGTGCGGCTGGTGCCCGAGCTGGCAGCGCGGGGCGTGACCAGCCTCAAGATCGAAGGCCGGCTCAAGTCGCCCACCTGGGTGGGTGAGGCGGTGGGCTTGTTCCGCCGCGCCGCCACCGGCGACGACCCCGCGGCCTTGTGGGAGGCCGCCGCGCGCCTCGGCGCCTATACCGGGCGCGAGATGACCGAGGGCTATCTCTCGGGCCGGCGCGTGGGCCTGGTCCATCCCGACGGCGGCCGCGCCGCCTCGTCCGGCGAGCCGGCCCAGGACGACCAGGATCCGCCGCGCGTGCTGCACGTCGTGGTCAGCGCCGCCGAACGCGGCCTGCTGATCACGCTGACCTGCGGTGCCGCCCACCACAGCTTCACCGCGACCCGCTCCGAGGCCCACCGCGGACGCGACGCCACCGTCGGCGGCCTCGCCGTGCGCCTGCGCGAAACCCTGCCGCCCGAGGTCACCCTCGGCACGTGCGTCGATCAGATCGGCAATCTGCGCCTGCCGCGGCGCTCGGCCAACGACCTCGCCGCCCAGATCACCGCCTGGTGCCGACCCGAGCGCAACCGCATCGACCGGCTCAAGGTCACGATCCCCGAGGCGATGCGCGTCGCGCTCGATCCCGGCGCGGCGCATCCCGCCAATGTGCTGCCGCTGAGCACCCCGCCGGACCGCGCCCGGGTCGATGCCGAGGCCGCGCTGACCTTTGCCGCCGCCGTGCCCGCGGTCGGCGTGGTGGTCGAATTGCGCCACGCCGATGGACTCGCCGCCCTTGCCGCACTCGGCGACCGGCTGGTGGTGGCGCTGCCGCCGGTGATCTACGAGGCGATGATTCCCGGGCTGCGCGCACTGTGCGCCGCCTGCGTGGGCGCCGGCCGCGTGGTCGAGGCCAACGGCTGGGACGGTCTGCACCTGGCGCGCGAGGCCGGCGCCGTGATCGAGGGCGGACCGGGCCTGCCGGCCTACAATCCGGTGGCGGCGCGGGTGTTGGGCGAGCTGGGCTGCACGCGGGTGTATGCCGCGGTGGAGGCCGACGGCACCATGCTCGCGGATCTCTGTGCGCGCTGTCCCGTGCCCCTGACCCTGCCGGTCTACGGCCGGCCGGCATTGATGACCACGCGGGCCTGGTCGAACGCCCCGGGCTGGGCCATGGAGGACGACCGCCGCACGGTGCGCATCCGCACCCGTCAGGAGGGCCCGGTGGTGGTCCTGCGTCCCGAGGAGGCCTTCGATTGGCGCGGCCGACGCGGCCCCGGCCTGCTCGCGGCACACCGTGAAATGGATCTTACCGCTGCGCCTGATGCGCTGGCGGCGTGGCTTTCGCGTCCGGCGCCCACGGCGCCTCTCTTCAACCTGGATCGGGAACTCGCATGAGCTTTTTATCGGACAAACCGGAGGTCAAGAAGCCGGTTGGCCCGCCGCGCAGCGAAAATCGCGACCACGCCCAGGTCCACGACCTGACCGCGACTTGGGCCGAGCGCATCGTCGCTGCCGCCCAGGTCACTCCGGGCGAGCGCATCATCGAAGTCGGCGCTGGCACCGGCGCGTTGACCACGGCGCTGCTTGCCGCCAAGACCACGGTTATCGCGGTCGAACGCGACGCGGATCGCGCGGCGATCCTGCGCACCAAATGTCCCACCGCCGAGGTCGTGGTGGTGGATGCGGCGGATGCTTTGCCCAAGCAGCGCGGGGTATGGCGGGTGGTGGCCAACCCCCCCTTCAACCTTACCGCGCTGCTGGTGCGCCGCTGGCTCGCCGCCGATCATCCGGGCTCGCCGGCCATGGCCCTCGACCTCGTGCTCCAGGCTGAGGCGGCCCAGAAGCTCACCGGGCAGCCCGGCGCCCAGAGCCGCACCAGCGTGCTCGTCGCCCTCGCCGGCAGCGCCACCGTCAGCCTGCGCCTGCCACGCAACGCCACCAATCCGCCGAGCCGCGTGGATCTCGCGGTGTGGTCCTTCCGCCGCGGCCCTGACGCGCCGCAGCCGGCTGAAATGAGGCGCATCGACCAGGTTTTGGCCAAGGGTTTCAGCGGCTCCCATACCGTGCTCGATGCCCTGCGCGGCCTCGCCACCTCGTTGCAGTTGCGCGTGCAGGGGGCCGAGCACGGTTTCCGCGCCACGCAGCATGCGCGCACCCTGACCCCGGCGGCGTGGCGTTCGCTCACCGCGGTGCTCTATAAATGCGGCAAACTCGGCAAATGACCCCTTGGCCGATCCGCGGACTGCTGCTGTTCCTGCGCCATCCGTCCTGGTGGTGGCGGCCACTGGTGGCCACCTTCCTGGGTTGGGCGCTGCTCGGCGTGGTCGGGGTGGCCGTGGCGTGGTCGTGCTGGCCGGCAGCAGAGGTCACCGGCCTGGAGCACTGGCTCGGCGTGTGCGTGGCGCTGGCCGTGGCCTGTGCCACGGCGCTGCTCACCTGGGCGGTGGTCCTGCCGCTGCTGCTGTGGTTCGCGCTCGAAGACCTCGCCCGCCAAGCCTACCGCAGCACCGGCCGCGAACCGCAGGAACTCAACCTGGCCCGGGGCTTCGCCGGCTCGCTGCGCGTCCTGATCAACACGGCCCACTGGCGTCTGGTGTGGGGCGTGGGCGGGCTGGTAGCCGGCTTCGCCGGTCCGGTTGGAGTGGTGATCGCTGCGGTCGGCGCGACCCATCTGGTCAGCCTCGATGCCTGGGATCTCGCCCTCGGTCTGGATGGCCGTGGTGGGCTTGACCGGCTTGCGGTGATGCGCGCGCGCCGGGCGGAACGCTTCACCGGCGTCGCCGCCGGGGCGCTGATGCTGCTCCTGCTCGGCCCCACCGTCATCGGCCTGCTGCTGTGGCTGCCAGCGATGGTGTGCGGCGCCGCGTTGGCAGTGGCGGATGACACCGGGACGCCTCCTGGGAGCGCAGGCTTTAGCCTGCATCGAGAAGAAGCAGGCTAAAGTCTGTGCTCCGGGGTCATGCAACACTCCGCGCCGCTGCCGTTGGCAGGGCTTGCGCTCGGGGTCCGCAGGCGGGATGGTAGAAATTCGATGCGTGCGACCCTCGCTTTTTTCCGCCAGGCGGCCATGCACTGGCGCGAGACCGGGGCGATCGCACCCAGCGGGCCGATCCTGGCCAAGGCCATGGCCAAGGCCGTCGGGCCGCTGCCCCCGGGTGAGATCAT
>JBILDK010000411.1:0-3167 GCA_044352625.1 Planctomycetota bacterium | reverse complement strand
CGCGGCCCTCGCTCCGGCAGCGGGCGGGTGGACGGTCGAGGATCTGGGCAGTGCAAATGGCACCAAGGTCAACGGTAAGCGCATCAGCGGAACCATCCCTTTGGCGGATGGCGATGTCATCCGCATTGGCGAGACCGAACTGACTTTCCACGATGACGGCACCACCGGTGACCTGCCCAGAGTCCTGGATCATCGCGCCCTGGTAGGCCAGGATCTGGCCGGCCACCGGGTGCTGGCATTGCTCGGCGAGAATACCCTGGGGGCGGTGTACAGGGCGGTGCATGGGGCTCTCGGTCGCACCGTCGCCCTGACCGTGATCGATCCCAGCCAGGCCACCGCGGATCTCGAGGGTCGGCTGCGTGCGGCGGTGTCGGCGATGAGCGCGGTGCGCCACCACGCCCTGGTCTCGATCCACGATTGCGGCCTTGAGGGTGGTCTGCCCTGGCTCAGTACCGAATACGTCGCCGGCACCAGTCTCAAGGCGCTGATCGCGCGTCAGGGCGGTGTCGATCCGGGCTTGGCCCTGTTGGTCATCGAACGCGCGGCCGAGGCCTTGGACGCGTTGCATGCCGCCGGGGTCGTCCATGGCGACTTGCGTCCGGCCACAGTGCTGCTTACCGAGGCCGGCGAGGTCAAGGTGGTGGGGGCGGGGTTGCGTTCAGTCCCGGCGGCAGATCCCGGCGCGGAGGTCGCACTGGAACGGGCTCTGTTCCTCGCCCCGGAGCATCCGGCTGAGGCCGCCCCGGAGCATGCCGGCGACCTCTACGCGCTCGGCTGTCTGCTGTACTACCTGGTCGAAGGGCAGCCAC
This sequence comes from Planctomycetota bacterium, assembly GCA_044352625.1. Taxonomy (GTDB): domain Bacteria; phylum Planctomycetota; class UBA11346; order UBA11346; family UBA11346; genus JAKLKR01. The sequence goes on along the minus strand of JBILDK010000411.1, from coordinate 2,358 downwards.
CCTTTCCCGGCGATGCCGTGGACGCGGTGGCCGAGGCTCATCGGACCCACCCAGTGCCCAGGCTGCGTGCCGGCCGCCTGCCGGCCAAGCTCGATGAAATCGCCCAGGGCCTGCTCGCCAAGAATCCGCAGTGGCGTTTCGCTGACATGGCCGAGGCGGTGGCCGAGTTGCGCCGACTTCGCACCGAGCTGGGCCAAGTGACTGAGGGCGATCGCGGCCGCAAGGTCCAGACGGTCGAGCGTCAGGATATTCACCACGAGACGCGCCAGGTGCGCATGGTGAAGAAGTCGCTCATCGGATTGACCATTGCTGTCGTCGGGGTCCTGGCCATCGCCCTGGCGGTGCCACCGGTACTGCGCTGGCGCAATGGTCAGGCACCCGCGGGTGTTGTTTCCGTCACTTCGGAGCCAGGGGGCGTGATCGATCAGCAGGTCGGACGGAGTCAGCGTGCCGATGCCGCAACCACTGCCTGGAACGCGGCCCAGCCCGCCGTCGAGACCGCCAGCGCCGCCGCGGATTGGCCCAGCGCTGAACGCTTGTTGGCCGCCGCCGTGGCTGAAGCCGAGGCGTCGCCCGCCGTCACCACCCTGCGTCCGCTGATCGATGCCCGCCGCGGCGCCTTGGCGCGGGAAGGCGAAGCCTGGTACCGCGCCGCCCTGGCCCAGCTGCCGGCAGGCACCACGCCCACCGAACTGGCGGGCCGGTTGCGTGGTGCGGCCGAGTTGCGCGACCGTGTCCTCGGACCCGACCGGGCCGATGCCGAATCGCGCTACCAAGAGGCCCTTACGCGCATCGCCCAGCAGTTTCAGGCCGCCCGGCGCGGGGCCCGCTCGATGATCGAGGCTGGGCGCTGGAACGAGCTGCCTGCGCTCGCCGCGGGGCTCAGCCCGGCGGTGGCGGGCACTGCGCTCGCCGCGCAGCACGCCGAGTTTAGTGCACGCTGTACCGCCGCTGCCGAGGCTGCCGACCTGTGGGACCGCACCTGGTTCCTCACCCGACCGCGCTTGCTGGCGCAACCCAGCCGGGCGGTCGCGGGGGCTGCCGTATTGCTGCTCATGGGCGAGAACGACCCGGCCCAGAAGCTGCTCGATGGCAAGCTGCGTGCCGGCGACGACCAGCGCACCGCCGAGGTGCTGTTCAATCGCGAGGGCGCGGTGCTCGGCTTCGATGATCCGGGTGACCTCCAGTATGTCGACATCCAGCGCGGCGAGCCGCGGCTGAAAGATGGTGCGCTACGCGGTGACGCCGACGAACCCGCCGCCCTGCTCTGCACGGTGGCCGTGGGGGGACGTACCTGGGATGCGGCGATGACCCTGGGAATGGCGCCGGGCGATGGCCAAGTGGTGGTGGCGGTGGTCCATGGTGGCGAGGCCCTGGTCAGCGCCCGGATCGAGGGCGATGCGGTGGCGCTGTGGCTGGCGGCTGGCGCTGCGAGCACCCGGGCGGTGCGTCCAGCGGGCGAGCGCCTGCGCCTGCGCTTCGCCTGCAAGGAGGGCCGGTTGCGCGTGCTGGTGGCGGATCAGGTGGTGCTGGAGGCCCCTGACGTGCTGCTGCCCGCAGGGGCCAATCTGCGCATCGAGTGCGCGGGCGTGCGTTGGGCCCTCGATGACCTGCAGGTCGTGGCCGGAGGATGAAACGCCGCGTGCGCCCGGTGGTGGCAATCACCATGGGCGATCCCTCCGGGGTCGGCCCGGAAATCGCGCTGAAGGCGCTGGCGGATCCGGCCATCCGCAGGCTGTGCCAGCCGCGGCTGGTGGCCTCGCGGGCGTTGCTGGTGCGGGTCGCCACGCGACTTGGCCTACCGCTCGATCACGCCGACGTGGTCGAGCCCGCGTGTGTCGGATTTGACGCCGCTGCAGTCGAGCCGGGTCGGCTGTCCGCAGCGGCGGGCGCGGCGGCCGGGGCCTGCATCGAGGAAGCCATCGCCGGCTGCCAGCAGGGCCGCTACGCCGCGCTGGTTACCAATCCGATCAACAAGGCCGCGATCCACGCAGCGGGCATCCCCTTTCCGGGCCATACTGAGTGGCTCGCGGAACGTTGTGGCGTGCGCGATGAGTTCATGCTCATGTACCACCGCCGCTTGGCGGTGGTGCTCGCCACCTGCCATCAATCCCTGGCCTCTGTCCCCGCCAGCCTGACCCCGGCCCGCATCGTCGCCGCCGGCGTAGCCTTGGCCACGGCGCTGCGCCGCATCCGCGGGCGTCCACCGCGGCTGGCGGTATGCGGATTCAATCCCCATGCCGGTGAAGGTGGCATGTTTGGTCACGAGGATCGTGAGCAGGTGCTGCCGGCGGTAAGAGAGTTGCTCCGGCTCGGCATCGACGCCGAGGGCCCTCTGCCGCCAGATACCGCCTTCAG
>JBILDK010000409.1:0-3168 GCA_044352625.1 Planctomycetota bacterium | reverse complement strand
CGGAAGGGTCCACCAAGGCGGACGCCAAGGCTTGGCCGCGCTCGTCTTTGAGGGTAACGACGTCGCCAGCGCGAAGCGGTTCAAGTCCGCGGGTAAAACGATCCCTGCGGACCCAAGGATGACCGGCCTGGATGAAGCGGGCCGTGGTGCGCGAAACCGTGAGGCTCATCACGCGATGACGGGGCGATCCGTGTGAACCGAGCCATCCGCATCGATGCGGTGTGAAAAGCAGGAGCGGCGCAACTGGTGGCAGGCAGCGCCGGGGGCATCGACCACGTAGAGCAGGCAATCACCATCGCAGTCGATGCGAACCTCGCGGATCGTTTGCGTGAAACCACTGGTGGCGCCCTTGACCCAGAGGCTGCTGCGGCTTCGGCTGAAATATGTGGCTACACCGGTCGCGAGGGTCTGGAGTACGGCAGCGCGATTGGCCCAGGCAAACATCAGCACTTCGCCGGTGCTCTGCTCTTGGGCGATAACCGCAACCAGTCCCTGCTCGTTCCAGCGGATGAGGCCGGGCAGCTCGTCGGGTGTGCCAGTGGGAGTGATGTCAGTCATGGTCCGCGGTTGGTGGCGGCCAGCAGATCATTCAAGGATGGGCATGCAGCGGATGATGGGCTCTTCGGGAGCGGGTCCGGCATTTTTGCGTTCTTCGCGGCGTGCGCGCTTCTCGACCGCGGTTCGCTTCTTGTCGGCTTCACGCTGACGTTTGGCTTGTGTCGTGGGAGAGGTGCGTGCCATAGAGGAGAATCTCGGAACAAGTGGTAGCGATGAAAAATGCCAGGGGCCTGGCGCTGTGCCGGGCCCCTGGCATCGATACGTCGGTCGAAGACCGGGTATATCAGTAGCGGCTGCCGCCGCCGCCGCCTTCGCGACGTCCGCCGCCGTACCCGCCGCCTCCACCGCCGCCGCCGTAGCCGCCCTCACGACGTCCGCCGCCAGCGCCGCCAGCGCCGCCAGCCGGGCGGGGCTCGGCCGCACGAACGGTCAGAGCGCGACCTTCCTGCTGAGTGCCATTGAGGGCCGCGATGGCGGCCTTGCCTTCGGCATCGCTGCCCATGGTGACGAAGGCGAAGCCGCGGCTGCGGCCGCTGTCGCGGTCCATGACGACCTTGGCGCGCGAGACGGTGCCATGAGCCGAGAAGAGCTGGGTGAGACCCTCGTCCGTCACGGACCAGGGAAGATTACCGACATAGATTTCCACAGAGGAACCTTGCTGCTGATGCCGCCACGGTGGGTCGGCATCGGGGATGATGCCGAAGCATCGGGGAACGCGATCACGCAACGTTGGGTGACCGCTGGGCGGAGTTCATAGGCGGCTTTCTTGACAATGCAACCACCAGTCCATAGCAGTGCCGCGGGAACACCAGTTTTTATCCGGCCTCCAACGCGACCTCCGCAGCGCTGTGCGACCTGCGCTTGGCAACTGCCTGCCACCGCCAGACTCCTGTGCATCATGGAATACGAGACCGTCGTCGGCCTGGAAGTGCACTGCCAGCTCGCCACCACCACCAAGATCTTCGCCGGGGCCACCATGCGCTTCGGTGAGGAGCCCAACACCCAGGTGGACACGGTCACGCTCGGATTGCCCGGTGTCCTCCCGGTGCTCAATGATGGCGCGGTGGAATTGGCGGTGCGCGCCGCCCTGGCCTGTTCCGGCGCGGTGCAGCGGCGCAGCACCTTCGAGCGCAAACATTACTTCTATCCCGACCTCCCCAAGGGCTACCAGATCACCCAGAATCTCGATCCGTACTGCGTCGGCGGCGGGGTGGTGATCGATCAGCCGGACGGCACCACGCGCACGGTGCCGCTGATCCGCATCCACATGGAGGAGGACGCGGGCAAGCTCATCCACCAGGAGCGCGGGGCGAGCTCCGAGGTCGATCTCAACCGCGCCGGCACGCCGCTGATCGAGATCGTCAGCGAACCCGCCCTGCGCAGCGGGGCCGAGGCCTACGCCTATCTGGTCGAACTGAAGCGCGTGCTCACCTGGGTCGGCGTGTCCGATTGCGAGATGCAGGAAGGTCGCCTGCGTTGCGACGCCAATGTCTCGGTTCGACCGCGCGGACAGGTCGCGTTCGGCACCCGGGTCGAGATCAAGAACCTCAACTCGTTCCGCGCCGTCGAGGCCGCCATCGAACACGAAGCCGCCATGCAGATCGCCCTGCATAAAGCCGGCCGCTACGCCGAGGTGGTCCAGGTCACCAAGCTGTGGGATCCCGACGCCAAGACCACCCGGCCCATGCGCAGCAAGGAGCAGGCGGCGGATTACCGATATTTTCCCGATCCAGACCTGCCCGCGGTGGACATTCCGCCGGAGCGCAGCGCGATGATCGCGGCCGCCCTGCCCGAGCTGCCTCGTGCCTGTGCGGCGCGGTGGGTGCGCGACTGGGGGCTCGATCCCGCCATCGTCCGCGAGCTGACCCTGGAACGCGACGTGGCACAGTATGTGGAGGCATTGATCCGGCACGGAGCCACGCCCAAGCTTGCCGCCAATTGGACGCGCGAGGAGGCCTTGCGGCTGGCCAACGAGTCCGGGCAGCCGGTGGCCACCGCCGCGCCGCTTGCGGTGATGGCCGGCATCATTGGCCTGGTCGCGGGCGGCAAGGTTGCGCGCGTGGTGGCTAAGGCTGCCTGTGCTGAGCTGTTTAAAACCAGCGAGGATCCTGAAGCGTTTTTCACCCGTACCGGCCAGATCCAGGTGCAGGACGCCGGGCAATTGTCCGCCTGGGTGGCCCAGGCCATCGCGCAGGAGGCCAAAGCCGTGGCCGATATCCGCGCCGGCAAACTCACCGCCGCCGGTCGGCTGGTGGGCGTAACCATGAAGCTTTCTGGCGGCAAGACCGATCCTGCCGCCGTGCGCGCGGAATTGGCGACACAGTTGGGCGTGAGCCTGTAAGGATTGCCCCTTGTCCGGTCGTCCGGTCGTCCGGTCGTCAGAAGACATGGTAACGCTGCGGTAGCTGGTGTGCCTAGGCACGAGGGGACCCCGCGGAATGACCACGGGGCTAGCCATCGCAGTACGACCGGACGTCCGGACATCGGATTATTTCACTGGGACCGGTTCCTCATTCGGCGGTACGAGCCCGAGGTGCTGGTAGGCGCGCACCGTGGGCGAACGTCCGGTGGGCGTTTTGATGAGGAATCCGCCCTGGATCAGGAACGGTT
>JBILDK010000408.1:0-3169 GCA_044352625.1 Planctomycetota bacterium | reverse complement strand
GCCGCCCGAACTGGTGGTGGTCTGCACCTGGTAGAAGGCCCGCGCCACATGGCCCTCGGGCCGAGGATACTCGAAGATCGCCATGGCGTTGTCGAACCACTCATGGTTGCGGTAGAAGTCGACCCCGCCGCTGGCCATCACCGTGGTCGGCAGGCGACCCATGAACCAGGTCAGGATGTCGATCTGGTGGGCCCCCAAGTCGGACAAAGGACCGCCACCGAACGTGCGGAACCAGCGCCAGTTCCGGAACACGTGCATGTCGGGATAACCATACCGGGCGAGCACGTCGGCGGGCACGCCCTTATTCTTGGGAAAGCCGATATCGTCGGAAACGGCCCGGTTCCACTGCGCTTGGGCCCCGGTGATCTTGCCGGCAAGCTTGGCCTCCCCCAACAGACGGTCGAGGGCAAAGCGGTAACGCGGGTTGCTGCGGCGCTGATGGCCAATCTGCAGCAACCGCCCGCTTTCCCGCATGGCCTTCACCATCGAACGGGCCCCGTCCAGGGTGTTGGACATCATCTTTTCGCAGTACACATGCAAGCCAGCCTTGAGACAGGCGATGCTGTGGGGCGCGTGGAAGACGTCAGGGGTGGCGACAACCGCAGCGTGGAGCCCCTTCTCCTTGGCCAGCATGTCCTCGATGTCGACGTAGCCGGTAGCCTCGTGGCCGTTGGACTTGAGCAGACGCAAGCCGTATTCGCGGGCGTAGTCCCAGATGTCGCACAGGGCCACAATGCGGATGCCGGGAATCTTCACCAGCGATTCGCACAGCACCCGTCCCTGGGCACCGAATCCCACCAACGCCACCCGCAACGGCTCGCCCTCCGCAGGCGGTTCCGAGGCACTGGCGAAGCCGGGCAGGCTCGCCATCGCCAAGGCGAGGGCCGTGGAGGCGGAAGCGGTCAGGAAATCCCGCCGCGAGAGATTATGGAGGGTGTTCATAGCCGGCGGGTAATGGCGAAGCGGTCATGGTCGACCAGGGTGAGAGCCAGAGCGATGAGTCCGAGGTGGATGCCCAGCCAGGACACGCCCTGGTCCTGGCCGATGAGGATGAGGCCCACGGTGAGAGCGACGTAGATCAAGCCCATGAGCATGAGGGAACAACGCGCGGCCAATCCCAGGAGCAGCAGGAGACCCACCAATATCAGGGCGGGACCCAGGCAGGCGCAGAAGACTTTCATCAGGAACTCCGACATCAGCGGCTCGGCGGCCAGCTTCGCCTGGAGGGTGTCGGGCATGGCGTGGTACTGGTCCCAGCCATAGACCTTGCGCTGGACATCCAGCATCGCGCCACTGGGGTCTGGTTGTCCGGTAGCATCGAGTATCGGCTCTTGAACAGTGATTGTGCCCGCAAATTTTTCGAGTCCGGTGACCAGGGCTCGCATGCCCAGCCACATGCGCAGACTGAGGTAAGCGAGGCTGGGGCCGGTGAGGCCAAGGATGGGCATGGCGACTGGTTCAGTCATGAAGAATTCTCCTAGGCGTCATCAGTGATGATAGGACATGAACAGGCGGCCGATCATGCGCCGTCCAACATAATGGCTGAATGCATGTCTATCAGTGAGCATGGATGGAAGTTGGGGAAAGTACATCTCCTACCGACCTGCTCGGCAAACGTAGGCTACCAAGGACCGCCACCGACTCACGCGTCCAATCCCAGCTGCCGCCGTAACTGAGCACGATCGGCCCCGCTGTTGGCGAAATCGTCGAACGATCGAGCGCAGGGGGTGATGAGATGACGGGCCACGAAGGGCGCACCCTCGGCAGCGCCCTGGGCGGGGTCCTTCAGGCAGCACTCCCATTCCACCACCGCCCACCCCTGGTAGCCGTAGCGGGTGAGCTGGCTGAAAATGCGGGCGAAATCGATCTGTCCGTCGCCCAGGGACCGGAAGCGGCCGGCGCGTTCGACCCAGGGCAGATAGCCGCCGTAGGCTCCGGTCCGACCATCGGGTCGGAACTCCGCGTCCTTGACATGGAAGGCCTTGATGCGGGTGTGATAAAGGTCGATGAAGGCGCTGTAGTCCATGCCCTGGAGCACGAGGTGGCTGGGATCGTACAGGATGTTGGCCCGGGGATGCTGGTCGAGGGCGTCAAGCATCTGCTCCAGGGTGGCACCGTCGTGAACATCCTCGCCGGGATGGACCTCCCAGGCGATGTCCACCCCCTGCCGGTCGGCATGATCGAGAATCGGCCGCCAACGGCGGGCGAGCTCAGCGAAGCCCTCCTGGACCAGTCCCGCGGGACGCTGGGGCCACGGATACAGGGTGGGCCACAGCAGTGCGCCGGTGAAGCTGGGCACCACGGACAAGCCGAGGTTGCGGCTGGCGTCAATGGCGAGATGCATCTGTTCCACCGCCCAGGCGGTCCGCGCTGCGCTGCGACCGCGCACCTCGGGCGGGGCAAACCCGTCGAAGGCCTCATCATAAGCCGGATGGACCGCCACCAGCTGGCCCTGGAGATGGGTGGACAGCTCGGTGACCTCGATGCCGGCGGAACGCGCGGTCCCCAGGAACTCCTCGCAGTAGTCCTTCGAGGAGGCCGCTAGGGCGAGATCGATGCAGCGGCGGTCCCAGGCCGGGACCTGCACTCCGCGATAGCCCAGTTTGGCCGCCCAGCGCGTCGCATTGGCCCATGAATCGCAGGGTGGGACATCACCCATGAACTGGGCGAGAAACAGGCCGGGGCCCTTGATGACGGCGGTCATGACAACACTCCTAGGATGAAAGACCGGTGTGGGTGCGGGTGGCGGCGGGACGCACCGCCGGCCCGTTGAAGCTCTGGCTCCGCTCGACCGTGGTCCAACAGCGACCGCGGGCCGAGACCTGGGCCGCCTCCAGCACCTCCTGGACCGCCACCGCGTCGGCGAAGCCGGGGCGGAACTCCAGCCCCTGGCGACGGGCGGCGATGAAATCAGCCAGCGCGTTCACGAAGGTGTGCTCGTAGCCGATGACATGGCCATCGGGCCAGTAGTGGCCGGCGTAGGGGTGGGCCGCGTTGTTCATGCACATGATGGTGCGGAAGCCCGCCACCCGGCCCTGGTCGGCGGCGTCGTAGAACTCCAGCTCGTTCATGCGCTCGAAGTTCCAGACCAGCGAGCCGCGGGTGCCATTGACCTCGATGCGGTTGTAATTCTTGCGGCCGGGCGCAGCGCGGGTGGCCTCGAAGCTGG
>JBILDK010000407.1:0-3171 GCA_044352625.1 Planctomycetota bacterium | reverse complement strand
CTCACGCTGCTTGCGCTTCCCACTGCGAAAGCCAACCGATGAACCTGCCGGGAAAGCCGGATGCGGGAAATCCGCCAGTCCGGTTTGACGAGGGGGACCAGGGTGTGCCTGGTCCCTACTCTACTTAAACCCTCTTCGGATTCTCCCGAAGGGTGAGTGCTGCGGCAGGGAATGGAGCGGGAAAATCCGCCAATCTCTAACTCCTGTTGTCCGACTGCGTTTTTCAGGATGAAGGCTTCCGGTTAGAAGACAGCCCCAACCCGACCATGCGCGTGGTGTTGCGCTGCGGTCCTGGCCTAGATTGCCCAGGCTTTGCGCGCGTCTTTCATGTCCACGCTCTTGCCGGGTTCATGCCAGGCGTAGTGGCCGATGGGAGGTGCGCCGTTTTTGGCGATCCAGCGTTCGTCAATCGGGTCGCCTTGACGCTGATAGCGGCAGTCACAGGTCAGACGATAGCAGCCTGAGGTGTTGGTGAGCGAGGCGTGCATGGTGAACATGCCGAAGATCAGTGCATCGCCGGCGCGGAATTCGGCGGTGGCCCAACGGCCGCCAAACTGGCGGGTGATGGCGCGGGGATCATCCTCGAACCAGCCCTGGACATGGTCGCGATCCACGTCCATGCGCCCGTAGGTGGTGCGCAATGGGGCAAAGCTGTCGAGGCGGTGGCTACCGACGTTGATCGCCAGCGGACCCTGGTCGAGACCGATGTCGCCCAAGGGGGTCCATACGGTGTACAGGTCATGGCTGCCGCGGCCCATATAGACCACGTCGTAATGGCTGCCGGTGAATTCCCCGGTCGAGACTTGGCGCAGCCACTTGAAATTGAAGGTGGTGCTGGGCGCCCCAAAAAAGCGATCGAAGAAGCCCATCACCCCACTGGGCGATTCAACCAGCGCGTGAAAAGCGGGGGCTTGGTCGGCACCGCCGGCGAAGTTGCCGGAGCGGCCAGGGGCGATCCAACCCTCATCGAGTGGCTTGCTGCGGTCCACTGCATCGCCCATGCGTTCAAGGATTTCGCGGCGGGCCGTAAGCACCGCTTGGCGGTCATGGAGGCCACGGATCAGCAGGTAGCCGTCCTCTGCCAGGCGCGCGCGCAGTTCGTGGGGGTTGTCCGCCAAGTGGCTGGAATCGCGCAGGACCCCGATTTCGGCATCGGGACCATGGGTCATGGTTCCGCCCTTGGCGAAGGTGACGGTACGAGCAGCTGGTTGAGCAACGGTTGCAGTGGCGGACATGCTGACTCCTTGAGGGTTTTCACCCTGTCGAGCCGCGGGGCGTCGGACATGGATTTGCACAGCGAAGGTTTGTGTCTTTTGGGTAGCACGACACCGGACAGTTGCCGGACCGATGCGGATAGTAAATACACCTATTCGGCTTATTTCCTAGAACCCTATCGCAGCCGTATACACCGCAGACATAACCCGCCATCGGATGTGTGTGTGTTGGTTGTGCTGCGTGCAGGATCTGCCAGACACCGTGGTGGGGTAACCCACAAGGACCCTGCTCGCCTCTCGCCCTGGTCACAGACCCAGTCACAATCCGTTATATCTCGCCTATGTCCCGATTTCGCAAGCCTCTGTGCCTCGTGCTTGGTTTCACTGCCATGTTGGCCGGTGGAGCAGGTTGCGCCCGGCCGAGTCCCGTCGAATCCCCGTTACCCACCGGTGGTCCGAATGTAGCGGTCAGTAATCCGCTGCCGCTGCCGCTGCCGACTCAGGCGCCCGCGACGCCTTTCACCCGCGACGCCTGCATCCGCCAGGCGCTGCGCTTCAACCGGCCCTATCGCAATGCCGCCAGCGCCCTGGAGCGCTCGCGCCTGGGCATCGATGTGGCTGAGGCCCAGGTGTTCAGCCCCAAGCTCAACGCCACCTGGATCGTGGACAGCACCACCAACGAGGCCGGGTCAGCCCGGGTCGGCCTGTCCTCGACCGCGGCGGGCTTCGACCTCGAACCGTACGTCCGCTTCGGCTACGTCGACAAGGGCTACACCGACAGTGACGGCGTGGCGCGCGGCGACTACGACAGTGCCATCGGCCTGGCGATCACGCGCAAGCTGTTCAACATCAGCGAGCATCTCAAGAAACGCCAGCCGGTGGCCCAGGCCGACCGCGCCTTCTACACCGCCGCCAACCGCCTGGCCCTGGCGGCGCGCCAGCTCGAAGCCGAAGCCTCGCGCGCCTTCTATGAAGTGCAGCGGCTGGAGGCCCGGCTGGTGGTGCGGCGCCGTTCGGTGGCCTCGACCGCCGAGTTCCTGGCGGCGGTGAAGGACGGCGTGGCCAAGGGTTTCAAAGCTCCGTTGGAGGCGACCAACGCCGAGATCAGCGCGAACCAGGCGCAGATCGACCTGATCAGCGATGAGACCGCCGACCTCTCGGCGCGCGAGAACCTCAACCAGCTGCTCGGGCGCAGCGTGGACGCGCCCCTGGTCATCGTCGCCGAGACGCTCGATGCGGAAACCATCGCCGGGATCGCGGTCCCGCCGCTGGAACGCGACCTGGCGCTGGTGCTCAGCGATCATGAAACCATCGGCAACCGCCGCATCGATCTGGATGATGCCATCGAGCGCACGCGCATCGCCCGCGATCAGCTCATGCCCCAGGTCACCGCTCGGCTGGCGGGCGAGCGGCGCTGGGGCGGCGATCCGTTCTTCCACTCGGGCGGCGACGGCGATCCGTCCAACGCCGCCATCCTCACCCTGACCTACGAGACGCCGCTCGACGGGTGGAAGGCCGAGCGCGCGCAGCTCAAGCAGGTCGAGCGCCAATACCGCGAGCTGACCCTGCAGCTGGCCGAGGACCAAGCCGAGCTCGAGCGCCGCTTGCGTGGGGCCCATCGCCGCATCATCCAGGTGTCCAAAGCCGCCGAGCTGGCAGCGGCGCGGGTCGCGGCCGAGCGCGCGCGCTTCGCCGCCACCGAGCGCCGCTATCAGGCCGGTGCGGTCGACAATCTCGAACTCACCCGCGCCCGCGAGACGGTGGACAACGCCGAGGTCGGATTGCTCGATGCTCGCATCAGCGCGGTCACCGCCGCGGCCGATTACCGCGCCATCCTGCCCGTGCGCCTGGCGCCGCCGCAGCCTGCGGACGACCACGAATGAGGCTGTGGGCCGGGCTTGCTGCGGCCCTCGCCGCCGGCCTAGGTGCCGCCGAGGGCGTGGTGGTCACCGCCACC
>JBILDK010000406.1:0-3175 GCA_044352625.1 Planctomycetota bacterium | reverse complement strand
GGCGTCGGCCAGGGGCGCGATAACCGCCAGCGCCGGTCCCGCTTGGTCCGCCGCCAGCCGCGCCGCCGCCAGCGCCACCGTCGCATCAGCTGAAGGCGCCGCGAGCACCACGGCCTCCAGCGCCGCCCGCCGACCTGGCTCGTCACCGCGGGCGGCTGCGACGTGGGCGAGCACCCGCCACAACGCAACCTCGCCGGGTTCGCGCGCGAGCAGACCGAGCACCGCGCGGTGGGCCTCGTCCCAACGCTCCGCCGCCACCAGGAGATCGAGGTCGAGCCGGCGGAAAGCGGCGGAATCGGGAAAGCGCATCAGGCCCTGGTCCACCAGGACCTGGGCCAGGCGATGCTCCCCGGCGCGCTGCGCCGCCTGGGCGTAGAACAGCAGATGGTCAGCCGGGGCGTCGATGCCGTCGAGCCCTTTGGCCATCCAGCCCACCGCCGCGCGCCAGTCATCGACCTCGGCAGCGAGGCAGGCCAGCCCCAGCGCCGCGCCGCGCAGGCGGGGATCGAGCGCTAGCGCCGCTTGGTAGTTTGCGGCGGCGGCCGTGGGATCGCCCGTGCGGTGTTGTTCCTGACCGCGTTGCAGGAGCGCGGCCGCGGAATCGGGTTCGGCGGACGCCAGCAGGCTTACGCACAGCAGTACGACCCACACGCGCAGCATACCTGGGAGCGCGGCCGGCTCGGCCGCTCGCGGGATTCGAGCGGCCGGGCCGGCCGCGCTCCCAGGGGGGATTCGAGCGGCCGGGCCGGCCGCGCTCCCGGCCGTCATTCCAGCCTCCAGGCGATGCGGCAGGTGGTCTCGGCGGGGATGGCGAAGCCGTCGCGGGTGGCAGGGGCGTAGCGCAGGGTGGGCACGAGGCGTCCCAGGGATTCTTCGAACACCCCGGGGGGATCGCTCGACACTACACGCCAGGTGGTGATCGTGCCGGTGGCGTCGAGCGACAGCGCGAGGACGCTGCTGCCGGCAATCCCCTCACGGCGGGCGCGGCGCGGATAGAAGCGCGCAAGGTCGATGGCCGCGAGCAGCCGGGGCGGCTCGGCTGACACGACAGGTGCGCTGCCGGCTTCCGGCAGGGTCAGCGGCCTGAACTCAAGCCCGATGCCAACCCCTGCCACAGGCAGGGCGAGCGCTCCGCTCACGGCCGGCACGGGCAACGGCGCCAACGCCGGACGCGACACCGACATCAGCGCCAGCACCGACCCAGTCCCACCTCCGGATGATGGCGCCGTTGGCGCTGGCGGCGGCTGGGGCATGACGCGCACCGTGGCCGGCAACGATACGTCAGTGGGTGGCCGCGAGCCCCACGCCAGCGCGATCACCACCAGCACATTGCACGCGACACTGGTGCCGACCCCGACCACCACGGCACGGCTGCTCATGGCGCGCCGTCCTCTGGCCGGTCAGCGGCAAGATCGATGGCCAGGGCACCGCCGCTGCGACAGGCGTCCATCGCCGCCACCAGTCGCCCGGTGGGCACCGCGCGATCCGCCACCACCAGCACCCGGGCCTCGGCGCCGCGGGTGATGGCCTCGGCCACCGCCGCCGCCAGGCCAGCCTCATCCACCGCCCGCCCGCCGCAGCTGAAGCCACCATCGGCACTGATCGTCACCGGTACCGCACCGGGGGCGGTCGCCGCGGTGGCCGCCGCCACGGGGCGCTCGACCGGCAGCGCGCGAACCGCCTCGACGCTGGTGGTCATGACGTAGAACACGAGCAGGAAGAACACCACGTCGATCAGCGGGATGACGTTCAGCTCGACCACCGGGGCGGCGCGCTGTCGACGGCGCAGGCTCAGCATGAGGCCACCGCGCCACGGCGGGTCAGCACCCGCTCCCAGGCGAAGGCGGGGATGGCCAGAGCCAGGGCGTATTGCGTGGCGATGAGCGCCTCGCCGATGCCGCTGGCCGGCGAACTGCCGGCGCCGAGCGCCGCGAACAGCCCGATCATGCCGCCCACCGTGCCGAGCAAGCCCGCCAGCGGCAATACCGCCACCAGCACCCGGACCAAGCCAAGCGACGGGACCGGGCGGCCCTCGACCCACACCCGCCAGGTGGTGGTGGCGAGCAGTGCGTACAGTACCAAACCAACGCCCGCCAGCGGCGGCAGCGCGGGCCCGCCGGCCGCGAACCACGCGCTCAGGGCCTCAGGCATGGGGCGTGCGCTCCAGGGCGATAGCATCAAGGTGTTCAAGCCGGCGCTCGGCCATGCGCGTCAGCACAGCGTGCACCACCAAGAGCGGCACCGCCACCAGCATGCCCGCCTGGGTGGTGACCAGGGCCTCGCTGATGCCGCCACCGAGACCCTCGGCGCGGGCACCTGCGCCGAGCGCGCCGAACAAGTCGATCATGCCGGTGACGGTGCCCAGGAGGCCGAGCAGCGGCGCGATCCCGGCGCACATCACCACCAGCCACAAGCCGGATTCGAGCCGCGACTGGTGCGTGGCCAAAACCTGGGCGAGGGCCGCAGGCTCGGCTGCGCAGGCGCGCAGTGCCGCCGCTCCGTCGCGCTCGATGCGGCCATGACGCAACGCCCAGGTGCGCCACAGGGCAGTGCCTAATCCGAGCGCACCCACCGCCAGGATCGGCCAGATGAACAGCCGTCCGGCCGCGAGCCAGCGCGCCAGCGACCACGGCCGCTGCACCGCCCAGGTGCCGCTCGGATCGAACACCGCCAGTCCCACGGATCCTGGCCGCGCCACCGCATCCGCCGCCCCTGGCAGCGCCGGCCCGGTCACCAGTCCGACCCCGCCGTCCTCGACCAGGACGCCGCGGTGATCGGCGTCAGGGCCATGGGCCACCGCCCGCGCCGCACCCAGGCGCAACACCGGCACGGTGGACACGGCGCCGCTGCGCCCCGCCACCAGCTCGTCCGCCACGCGGACGCGCAGCGCGTCCGCGAGCCGCGCGGTGCGCCGGGCGAGACCTGTTTCCGCCGCGGCGAGCCGCGCAGCTGCGTCCTCGGACGCGGCCGGAATCACCCCGGCAGCGCGCTGCAGACGTTCGAGGTCCAGCACCACGCCGCGTCCCGCCCGGTCGTCCTCGCTCTGCCGGTGCGTGTGCTCAGCGGTGGCGGCGACGAGTGCTGCGCTGGCGCTGGCCAGCTCGCGCCGCGCCGCCACCACCGCAGCGGTAGCAGCCTGCAGCCGCGCACTGGCTACCCGGCGTTCGTCAAGCTG
>JBILDK010000405.1:0-3178 GCA_044352625.1 Planctomycetota bacterium | reverse complement strand
GGTCTGCACCGGCTCGCGTCCGGCCAAGCCGCCGATCCCCGGCCTGACCCTGCCCCATGTCTGCGACAGCAGCGCCATTCTGGAGCTGACCGCACTGCCCAAGCGTCTGGTGGTCATCGGCGGCGGCGTGATCGGTGTCGAGTTCGCCTGCTTCTTCGCCTCGGTCGGCGTGGCGGTCGAGGTGGTCGAACTGCTGCCCGAGATCACCCCCGGCATCGACCCCGATTGCGCCAAGACCCTGCGTGCGGAACTGACCGCCAAGGGCGTGACCTTCCACCTCGGACGCAAAGTGGCCAAGGTCACCGCCGAGGCGGTCCACCACACCGACGCCGCCGGGGCCGATGAAAAATCCATCGCCGCCGACACGGTGCTGGTGTGCATCGGGCGCACGCCCAACACCGACAACCTTGGCCTTGAGGCCGCCGGCATCGACGTGAAGAACCGCCTGATCCAGGTGGACGAGCGCTGTCGCACCAACGTGCCCGGCATCTACGCCGCGGGCGACTGCGCCAGCCGCATCATGCTCGCCCACGTGGGCAGCCGCATGGGCGAGGTGGCGGTGCGCGACATGCTCGGCGACAAGGATCGCATGCGCTGGAACGCCATCCCCGGCGTGATCTACACCAGCCCCGAGGTCGCCGGCGTCGGTCTGACCGAAGCCCAGGCGAAAGAGCAGGGCATCGCGGTCACTGTCGCCTCGTGGAACCTCGCGGCGAATGGCCGGTTCCTCGCCGAGTTCAGCGGCAAGGGCCTGATCAAGGCGATCCTGCGCAAGGAGGACGGCGTGCTGCTCGGCGTCCACGGCGTCGGCGGCGGCGTCAGCGAACAGGTCGCCGGCTGGGCCGCGATGATCGAGGCGGAGTTCCGCCTGCGCGAACTGACCGAACTCGTCTTCCCCCATCCCACCGTCTCGGAAGCGCTGCGCGATGCGGCGTGGACCGTGGCGCACTGACGTGCGCGGTGGTTGGTGGTTAGTGGTTGGTGGTTGTGAACAGCCCGCCGTCCGCCGTTTCCATCCCACCGCCTGAGCCATCTCACCGACACCGTCGCACCATCAGCAATCCCCAACCACCAAACACCACAAACCAACCACCGCGAGCGAAGCGAGCCCCCCATGCCCAAGTCCCAATTCGTCGATCCCAAGACCGTCCGCCAGACGCAGATGCTTACGCTGCCCCAGATCCCGGTGAACCAGTACAAGGGCACCATCAGTGATGAGCGCAAGCGCTTCGGCGACGCCGCGCTGGTGGGCGTGCTTGAAGACATGCTCGTGATCCGCGAGTTCGAGACCATGCTGCAAAAGGTGAAGCTGGAGGGCAGCTACGAAGGCATCACCTACGATCACGCCGGTCCCGCGCACCTCTCGATCGGCCAGGAGGCCGCCGCGGTCGGCCAGGCGCTGACCCTGGGCATCGACGACTTCATCTTCGGCTCGCACCGCAGCCACGGCGAGATCCTGGCCAAGGGCTCCAGCGCGATCCGCCAGCTCGATGACGCGACCTTGGACAAGATCATGCGCACCTTCGACGGCGGCGCGGCCCTCAAGGTCGTCGAAGCGGGCGCCAGCGGTGGTGTGAAGGAACTCGCCAAGGACTTCCTCGCCTACGGCGCGCTCGCGGAGATCTTCGCCAAGGTCACCGGCTTCAACAAGGGCCTCGGCGGCTCGATGCACGCGTTCTTCACCCCGTTCGGCATCTACCCGAACAACGCCCTGGTGGGTGGCAGCGCCGACATCGCCGCCGGCTCGGCCCTCTACAAGAAGGTCAACGGCAAGAAGGGCCTGGTCATCGCCAATATCGGCGACGCCAGCATGGGCTGCGGCCCGGTGTGGGAGGCGCTGAACTTCGCCGGCATGGACCAGTTCCACCAGCTGTGGGACACGGCGCACCAGGGCGGTCTGCCGGTGATCTTCAACTTCATGAACAATTTCTACGGCATGGGCGGCCAGACCGCTGGCGAGACCATGTCCTACGGCATCCTCGCCCGCGTCGGCGCCGGTGTGAATGCCGATGCCATGCACAGCGAGCGCGTGGACGGCTACAACCCGCTGGCGGTGGCGGACGCCATCATCCGCAAGCGCGAGATGATCGCCAAGGGCCGCGGCCCGGTGCTGCTCGACACCATCACCTACCGCATCAGCGGCCACTCGCCGTCGGATGCGTCGAGCTACCGCGACAAGGCCGAGATCGAGGCCTGGCAGCAGCAGGATCCCATCGTGGCCTACGCCGAGAGCCTGGTGAAGGCCGGCGTCGCCACCCAGGCCGCGGTCGATGCGCTCAAGGCCCAGGTCAAGGCGCGCACCATGAAGGTGCTCAAGCTCGCCATCGACCCGGTGCTCTCGCCCCGCCTGCCGGCCGAGCAGATCGCGCCCCTGATGTACTCCAATACCCAGGCCCTCGCGCTTGATGCGCGCACGCCGGAACTCAGCCAGCCGATGGCCGAGAACGCCCGCGTGAAGCAGATCGCCGGCAAGACGCGCTCGCTGGTGGGCGTGCCCGCGGTGCCCAAGGCCAAGCAGTACAACATCGCTGACGCGATTTTCGAAGCCATGGCGCACCACTTCGCCACCGATCCCACCATGGTGGCGTACGGTGAAGAGAACCGCGACTGGGGCGGCGCGTTCGCGGCCTACCGCGGCCTCACCGAGCTGCTGCCCTACCACCGCCTGTTCAACAGCCCGATCAGCGAAGGCGCCATCGTCGGCACCGGCGTGGGCTACGCGCTGACCGGCGGCCGCGCCGTGGTCGAGCTGATGTACTGCGACTTCCTCGGCCGTGCGGGCGACGAGGTGTTCAACCAGATGGCCAAGTGGCAGAGCATGTCCGCCGGCGTGCTCAAGATGCCCCTGACCCTGCGCATCAGCGTCGGCGCCAAGTACGGCGCTCAGCACAGCCAGGACTGGGTCGCGATGTGCGCCATGATCCCCGGCCTCAAGGTCGCGTTCCCCGCGACGCCGTATGATGCCAAGGGCATGCTGCACGCGGCCCTCGCCGGCACCGACCCGGTGGTGTTCTTCGAGAGCCAGCGCCTCTACGGCAATGGCGAAGAGTTCGCGAAGGAGATCCCCCAGGGCTTCTACACCGTGCCCGAAGGTGCCCCCGCGATGCGTCGCGCCGGCAAGGACCTCACCATCCTGACCATGGGCTCGACCCTCTACCGCGCCCTGGAAGCCGCCAAG
>JBILDK010000051.1:0-10722 GCA_044352625.1 Planctomycetota bacterium | reverse complement strand
CCGGCCGCGCTCGCCGATCTCACGCGTCAGCAGGTGGTCGAGCCGGCGCAGCAGCGCGCGGCGGCGCACGCGGTCGAAGGGATCGCTGGCTTCCTCCACATAGGTTCGGCCCGCCGCCGCCAGCGCGCTGCGCCACGCGGGCGGCGGCGAGGCCACCACGCCGGCAAGCAGGCGATGCAGGTCGAGGCCGCGCCTGATCGCCGGCGATTCGGTCAGGGGTGCGGCAGGCCGCAGATGGTCGAGCACCGCACTGAACGCATCGCCGCCGAGCTGGTTGAGTCGGCTGGCGCGCAGGCCCAGCGCCGCCGGCGCGCGCGGCGGTACACGCAGCGCCGTCGGCGCACGGCGCGGCGGCGCCCACAACGCCCACTCATGCTCACCCTGGCTGTCGGCGTGGCCGGTAGGCGCGCCGGGGACCGCCTCGGCCCCGGCCTGAGTACGTTCGTGTTCGAGGTCGCGCCCGGCCTGGCCGAGGATCGCCGCCAGCCACGCCCCCGGCTCGCGCTCGCCACAGGGGATGCCCAGCACCACGCGCTCCAAACCACGGGCGCAGACCGCGAGAAACGCAGCGAGCTCGCCGGCATCCTGGCCCTCCTGATCAAACAGGTCACGGGCGAGATCGCGGGCCACGGCGGCACGGTGCTGCTGGCCAAGCACGCTGCCGGGGCGCGCTCGACGCGGCCAGCGCCCGTGGGCGAGGCCATGGATGATCGCCACCGGGCGCGGCGCGGCGCGATCACGCACCGCGTCATGGACGACCAGCGATCCGGGACCGTCGTCGCTGGGCACGTCGACCCGGGCGGCGGTGATGAGGTCCTCGAGTTCGGCCGGGCCCACCGCGCCAAGCGCCGCCAGCTCGGCGAGCTGCGCCACCACCAGCCCGCAGCCCTGGCCAAGATGCCAGGCGCGCACCGCCACCGCGAGCCGCGCGCTCCACTCGCCCTCCGTCGGCAGCTCGGCCCAGCGCGCGCGCAACCACGCCACCGCCGCCGGTCGCCAGGCCCCGCGCACGGGATCGTCCCAGGTCCAGTCGCCGGGCAGGTCCTTGGCCGCGAGCGCCTCCAGAGCCTGGTCCGGGGGCAGGTCGGCCCATGGGCCTACCAGTTCGCTCACACGCAATGGCGCCGGCGGCACCAGGCCGAGCAGGGCGAGGCGCGTGGCGCAGGCCAGGAAACGGTCCCAGCGCGGGCGGTGGAACAAGCGGCCGGCTTCGCCTAGCAACGCCCCAGCAGCGGTGGCACCCAGAGCCAGCGAGGTCCGCGCCGTCACCGGCACGCCGCAGGCGCGCAGGCTGTCGACCACCGCCTGGACCTCGCCGTCGACGGCGCGCACGAACAACGCCGCCGACCCGGGTGCGGTGCCGCTGCGCCGCAACCAGGCGCTGATCGCGCGGCCGGCATGCACCGGATCGCGCTCATGATAGAAATCCAACGCGGCGCCATCGAGCTGGGCGTCGGGCTCCAGCGCCGCGCCCAAAAAGGTGCGGCTGCCGGCACTGTGCGGCGCCGCCTCGTGGTGGCCGACGCAGCGGATCTCTTCGGCTGCGGGAAAGGCCGCGCGCAGACGCGCCGCCGGCGAACCTGCGGCCAAGCGCGGATCGTCCACTGCGGTCAGGATCACCCGACGTGCGCTGGCGAGCACCGCGAGCAGCGCGAGTTCCGCCGGGGTGAAGGCCACGAAATCGTCGAACGCCAGCACCGGCCAGGGCAGCGGCGGCCGCGCCGCTGCAAGGGCCATCAGCCGCGCGCCGGCGCTGGGCAGGCGGCCGGCGCCGGCGGCGCGGGTGGCGAGGTGACGACGAGCCGCCACCACCGCCGCCAGGCGTCCCGCCAGGTCCGCATCGTCGCGCGCGCGCGCGGCGCGGATCGCCAGCTCCAGATCCGCCACGCCCAGGCCGTGGTCGTCGCAGCGTTCGCACAACTCGGCCAGTTCGGCAGCGGTGCGACGGAAGGCGGCGGCAGCGGCCAGGGGCGTACCCGCGAGACCGCCCTCCGCGCACCACCCGCGCAGCACATGGCGGATGGCGCCGCCGCCCAGCGCTGCGGGCAGGCCCTCGAGCGCTGCCAGGCGATCCACCAGGGCGCTCCACGCCACGGTCTGCGGCATCAGGCCGGGACCGTGCCACGCCTGCACCTGGGCGACGAGATCCGGCGGCAGGCCCGGCTGCGGCCGCACCAGGCACGCCCGCCCCGGCGCTTCGCCGCGCAGCAGGCTCCACAGCTGCCGGGATTTGCCGGATTGGAGCGGGCCGGTGATCAGCAGCAGCCCGTCCGGTCGTCGGACGTCAGCCGCGATCTCAGGCATCGCCCAGGGAGGCCGGATTGCGGTAGAGGTCGTCGCCCTCTTCCCAGGTCACGCCGTTCTCTTTCAGCAGCTCAATCCAGTCGTCCCAGCTTTTCAGGATCTCGCGCGGCGCGGTGCTCTTCTGTTCGCCGACGAAACCGAGGTCCTCCAGCTGCTCGACGTAGGCTGTGGCCTTGTTGTAGCCGATGCCAAGCTTGCGGCGGAAGAAGTCGGCGCCGGTCTTGTTGTAGCGGTACATCGACTGCACCGCGTCGTGGAAGCCGCGGTCCGAGACCCACTCGCCGCCAGCCCCCTTACCACCGCTGCCGCCGCCCTCCTGGGCCACGGCCCCGACCTTGACCACGTCCTCGTTGTATTCGGGGCGGCCCTGCTTCTTGGCGTGCTCGACGATGGCATTGATCTCGCTGTCCTTGAGCCACACGCCCTGGCCGCGCACCGGTGACGAGGTCCCGGGCTGGAGGAACAGCATGTCGCCCTTGCCGAGCAGGTTTTCGGCGCCGCTGACATCGAGCACTACGCGGCTGTTGTTCTTATCCACCACTCGGAAACAGATGCGCGAGGGCAGGTTCGACTTGATCAGTCCGGTGACCACATCGGCGCTGGGCCGCTGCGTGGTGAGGATCACATGGAGGCCGCAGGCGCGGGATTTGGCGGCGAGACGTACGATCGACTTCTCGACTTCCTTGTTCACCATCATCAAGTCGGCGTACTCGTCCACCAGGATCACGATGTAATACATCCGATCCTTGGCCTCGGGCAGGTCGTCCATCGACAACCGCTTCTTGTCGAGGCGCGCGCGGATCTCCTCGATGCCGAGTTGATTATAGTCGCTGATATTGCGGCAGCCGGTGGCCTTGAGCGCCTCGTAGCGCTGGTCCATGACCTGACAGGCCCATTCGAGCGCGGCGTGGGCCTTGGTCATGTCGGTGATCGGCGGGGCGAGCAGATGTGGGATGTCCTCGTAACCCGCCAGCTCGACCATCTTCGGATCGACCATGATGAAGCGCACCTCGTCCGGGGTGCGGAACAGCAGGATCGAGCAGATCATGGCGTTCATGCACACCGACTTGCCCATGCCGGTGGAGCCGGCGACGAGCAGGTGCGGGCACTTGGCGAGGTCGGTCACCAGCGGTTTGCCCACCGCATCGCGGCCAAGGATCATGGGCAGAATGTTGACCGCGGGGTCGATGGCCTCGACCAGCTCGCGCATCACCACCGCCTCCTTGATCTTGTTTGGGACCTCGACGCCAACCGTGGTCTTGTTGGGCAGGGGCGCGACGATGCGGATGCCCTCGGTGCCCAGCTTCATCGCCAGGTCCTTCTCGAAACCCTCGACCTTGCTCACGCGCAGGCCCTGGTCGAGCAGCTTCATCTCGTACTGGGTGACCACTGGGCCACGAGTGGCCGCGACCACCGCGACCTCGATGCTGAAGTCGGCGAACACTGCCTCGATCGCCTTGCCGATGGCGATCTTCTCCAGTTCATGCTCGACGTCGCGGCGCACTTTGTTGGCTTCGAGCAGGTTCACCGGCGGCAGCACATAACCGTCGGGCTTGCCATCCACGCGCTCGGTCTTGTTTCGAGCCGTGGGCTTGGCGATGCGCTGCACCGCCGGGGCGGCGGCCGCCGTGACCGCGTCGGGCTCGGCTGATGGAATTCCCGTCTCGTCCGCTGGCTCTGCCTCGGGCTCAGGCTGGTTTGCGACCACCACCGAGGCGGCCTGGCGCGATTCCTCCTCGACCTGGCGCTGATGCTGGCGGATGCGTTCGAGCAGCGCCTCGGCCCCCTGATCGAGGGGCGCGTCGCTGATCTCTTTAAGCTTGTCTGCGACTGCATGGATCGAGGTGGTATGACGGTTCTTGGGCACCGGCGGGGCAGAAGGCACGAAAGGCGACGTGCTCACCCGCCGCGCGCTCGACGGATCGTCACGCTCCTCGGCAGAGGCGCGAATCGATCGCACCGTCCGTCGCAACCACGTTGACAGGCCCATGTCCATCATCAGCAGAGCGCCGACACTGATGATCGCCAGCACCGCCGCAGCGCCCGTGATATCGAGCCAACGCACCAGCCATCCCCCGGCAAAAGGCGGATCGACCGGCCCACACAGCAGGCGGCCAAGAGCCCCCCCGAGCCCGCGAAACTGGAGCTGGTCCCAATGCGTCAACAGGTCCTGGACCCATCCCCAGGATACCGGGATCAGATGCAGCAGGCCACACAGGGCTGGCAGCAGCAGCACCGTGCCGGTCAGACGTCGCCCAACCGAAGACAGGTCGTAATCTCGCCACAAGGCGACGGCGTAGCCAAGCACCACCAACGGCAGCAGCACTGCCGCCAGACCCCACGCGCGCAACAGGCCATGAGCGGCATAGGCCCCGGCCGTGCCCAATGGATTACCCATGGCCGGACTTGAGCCGTGGACCTGTCCGGCTTGGTACGTGCCCAGGGCAAGCAAGAGCAGGAGCCCGAGCAGGGTGAGGGTGACAGCCAGAACCAGTTGCAGGGAGCGCGACATGCGGATGCCGCAGGATGCCGCGACGCGCGATGATGCAACCAGCTCACCAGGGGCCCCTTACTACTGGGAATGACGGTCCACGCCGGTCTGATTGAAAGCCCAAGGTGTTGAGGTGCTCTATTCACACCGTGAACAACGTGGTTGGTGGTTGGGGACTGCATCGCAGCGCGTTGCGACCCAGTTGTCCGGCACCGGATGGGTGATCCGCAGCGGCGCCGCAATGTGCTGTCTCCCAACCACCACCTGCGACCGGCAGGCTACTGGTTTGCCGGGTAGGGTGAACCGACACAGGGCTGCATCAGTCGTCGACCACCGGACTTCCGGACTGCTGCGTTTAGTTTACCAGAGGTACTGGTCAAGCAGCTCCGCCACAGCTTGGCGCCGCCGCGCCAGGCGCGGCGTGCCGCCGTCGAGCACCACTTCGGCGGGCAATGGGCGCAGGTTATAGGTGCTGGCCATGCTCATCCCGTAGGCCCCCGCATCGCGGATAGCCAGGATGTCGCCCGGTATCGGCAACGGCAACACCCGGTCGCGGGCGAAGATGTCGCCACTCTCGCAGATGTTGCCCACCACATCGACCACGGTCGGCGGCGCGTCGGGACGGGTGAGATTGTCGATGCGGTGGAACGCGCCGTACATGGTCGGCCGCACCAGATGGTTGAAGCCGCTATCCGTGCCCACGAACACGCGCCCGTCCGGGTTGCGCTTCACGCTGGTGACGGTGCACAGCAGACTGCCGGCCTCGGCCACCGGAAAGCGGCCGGGCTCCAGGCGCAACTCCAGCCGACGGCCGTAGCGCGCGCTGAATGCCTCCATCTGGTTGCTGACCTCGGCCCCCATCGCCGCCAGGTCCATGGGCTGCTGGTCGGGCTTGTAGGGAATGCCAATGCCTCCGCCACAGTCGACGAAGCGCAGGTTCGGCAAGCGTGCGGCGATGGCGAAGATCACGCGGCAGGCTGCGGCAAAAGCATGGTGCTCGAGAAAACCCGAGCCGATGTGCATATGCGCGCCGACCACGCGCAGGGCGCTGCGCTGTTCGATCGCCAACACCGCGTCCACCTGGCTATGGTGCACGCCGAACTTGGTCAGCGGCCCGGCGGTGCAGATCTTTTCGTGGGCGCCATCGCCCACGTCCGGGTTGAAGCGCACTGCGCAGGCATTGACGCCTGCCGCCGCCAGACGCTCCAGCCGGTCGAGGCTGCCGGCGGTGATCATCACGCCCTGGGCCACGGCCTCGGCCTGCTCGGCGTCGGTCATGTTGTTTTCGGTGTACTGCACCAGTCCGGGTTTCACCCCCAGGCGCAGGGCCAGACTGACCTCGCCGGGGCTCACCGCATCGATGCCGAACCCCTCGGCCACGATAGCTTTCGCCAGCGCCGGACAGGGGTTGGCCTTGATCGCGAACAACGGCTGGAACGGGCGATACGTCACTGCCGCGCACAGCGCCCGCACGCGGGCGCGCACCGTGTCGAGGTCGTAGAGGTAAAGGGGCGAGCCGAAGCGCGCGAGCAGCGAGGGGGCATCCATGGGGCGGACATGGTGCCGCGCGCGAAGGCCGCTCCAAGCGTCAGGCGTTGGGCAGGCCCACCCAGCGCAGGCCATAGAGGCAGAGCGCCGCGATCAGCGCGCTGATCGGAATGGTCAGGACCCAGGCGATGATGATATTGATTGCGACCCCCCAACGCACCTTGCTCAGGCCACGGCTGGCGCCGGCACCGAGGATGCTGGCGCTGATGCAGTGGGTGGTCGAGACCGGCACGCCCAGCGCGCTGGCCGCCAGGATGGTGGCGGTACCCGCGGTCTGGGCGCTGAACCCCTGGGGCGGATCCATGCGAATGATCTTCGCGCCCATGGTTTTGATGATGCGTCGGCCACCGGCCATGGTGCCCAGGGCCATGGCTGCGGCGCAGGTGTAGATCACCCAAGGGGGAACGATCCACTTGCCGCCCGCATCCTTGCCCGGCGAGAGGAACCACTGTTGGTTGGCCTGGATCCACGCTGGCAGGTCGCCAGCATGCGCCGTGGCGTAGGCCGCCAGGGTCAGGGTCATGATGCCCATGACCTTTTGCGCATCGTTCGAACCGTGGGCATAGGACAGGGTGCAGGCGGAAATGAGTTGGAGGTGCCGGGTGGCGCGGCGTACTGACGCCAGTCGCCGTCGGCGCAGCTGCCAGGCCATAAGCACCATCATCAACAGGGCCGCGATGAAGCCGAGGGTGGGCGACAGGACCAGTGGAATGAGGACCTTCTGCCCCAGGTTGCCCCACATGAACGCGCCCCAGCCGGCATGGGCCACCACGGCCCCCGCCAAGCCGCCGATCAGCGCATGGCTGGAGCTGGAAGGGATGCCATACCACCAGGTGATGAGATTCCACACACTGGCCCCGAGCAGCGCCGCCAGGATCACCGCGCTGGTGACGGTCGCCGGGTCGGCGAGCTTGCTGGCAATGAAGCCGGCCACCGCGGTACCACCCAACGCACCCAGGAAGTTGAACAGGCCAGAGACCACCACCGCCGCACCCAGGGACATGGCGCCGGTGGCGACCGTGGTGGCGATGGCATTGGCAGCGTCGTGGAAGCCGTTGATGAAGTCAAAGACCAGGGCGACGACAATGACCAGGATGAGGAGTTCGAGCATCGGTCGGTCAGCTGTTCTTGACCGCCACCGTGGTCAGCAGATCCGCCACTTGGTCGCAGCGATTGATCGCCTTTTCCAGGTCCTCAAGAATTTCACGCTCGCGCAAGATGGTCTTTGCGTCCACCGCCGGATCATGAAACAGGTGAGAGAGAGCGTCGCGAAACACCGCGTCGCCATCTTTTTCGTAATGGTTCACCTCGCGGCAGGCTGTGATTAGCTGGATATAGGCCCGCTGGCGCAGCAGCGGTACGCAGCGGTTGAGCACCCCGGTGCACTCCGCCAGCTTGTCTACCAGCAGGGTCATGGGCTTGGTTGGGCGGTCCACGCCGAACAGCACGCAGGCGCGGGCGGTGGCGTTCGCCAGGTCGAGGATGTCATCGAGGCGCTTGGACAGGCGCTGCAGGTCCTCGCGGTCGATGGGGGTGACGAAGGTGCGGCCCAAGGCCTCGATCATGGCGTGGGCGATCTGGTCGCCCTCGTGTTCGATTTTTTGCACCTCGTCGCGGATAGCTGCCACCTGGGTGCCATCCTGCTTAAGGCGTAGCAGAACCTGGGCGGCGCGGTCCGCGGCGGCGGCCTGCTGCTCTAGAAAGGCGTAAAAATGGTCTTCACGGGGCAGGATGAAACGGAGCAGGGAATTGAAGCTCATAGCGCGGAAGTGCATGGGTTGGGCGGTGACAGTCAATCAGATATTCATCAATAATTAACCCATAATTCATTATAACCACATGATTCATGCCGGGCTCGCCGTGCCGGACTCACCGGTCCTTCATCAATCCTTCATGAATCGGTCCATCATCCCCGGCACCTCACCACCCCATCCTGGGAATCCCATGAGCAGCCTTGTCGCCACCGTCCGTTGCGCCTCCCTCACCCTCGCCGGCCTGATCCTCGGCGGATCAGCCTTCGCCGCCGCGGTCACCGTCGATCCCAAGATCCCGGCCTACCAGCAGGTCCAAGGCGTATCGGGCACGGTCAACTCGATCGGTTCCGACACCCTCAACAACCTGATGACCTTCTGGGCCGAAGGCTTCCAGGCCCAGTACCCCAACGTCCAGATCCAGGTTGAAGGCAAGGGCTCCTCGACCGCGCCCCCCGCCCTCATCGAAGGCACCGCCCAGCTCGGCCCGATGAGCCGCGAGATGAAGAAGGAAGAGATCGACGCCTTCGAGAAGAAGTACGGCTACAAGCCCTACGGTGTCCGCGTGGCGGTTGACGCCCTCGCCGTGTTCGCCCACAAGGACAATCCGATCAAGGGTCTGACCCTGGCCCAGGTCGATGGCATCTTCTCGTCAACCAACAAGGCCGGCGGCAAGAGCATCACAGACTGGGGCGATGTGCTGCCCGCGTGGAAGGGCCGGGCGGTCAGCGTCTATGGCCGCAACAGCGCCTCGGGCACCTACGGGTTCTTCAAGGAGGTCGCACTCAAGAAGGGCGACTACCGTGCGACGGTCAAGGAGCAGCCGGGCAGCTCTGCCGTGGTCCAGGGCATCGGCGCCGAACCCGAAGCGATTGGCTACTCCGGCATCGGCTACATCACTTCGTCGGTCCGCGCCCTGCCCATTGGGAAGGACGAAAACTCGCTCGTCGAGGCCAATTTCGACAACTGCCTCAATGGCACCTACCCCTACGCACGCTTCCTGTGGGTGTACGTGAACAAGAAGCCCGGCATGGCGATGGATTCCACCACCAAGGAATACCTCAAGTTCGTACTCTCGAAGGAAGGCCAGGAGATCGTGGTCAAGGACGGGTTCTACCCGGTTTCGTCCAAGGTCGTCGAAGAGACCCTGGCCGATCTCGACAAGTAACCGGTCCACGCTGATCCCACCCCCGGGCCGTATGGTCCGGGGGTGTCCAACCGGAGCCCCCGTGAGCACCCCCGCCAATCCTGATCGTTTTATTACCGCCCGGTCCACCCTGCTGGTGGACCGGTTTATGACTGGATTCATCAAGGTCGGGGGCCTGTCCATCATCATCGCGGTGATGGCGATCATGCTGTTCATCTTCTGGCAGGTCCTGCCACTGTTCGGTTCCGCCACGGTCCGCCCGCTGACGACCCAGACCCTTCCCGCTGGCCTCACCCCGCTGGCAGTGGGGCTCGACGAGTGGGGCATCCGCACCGCCGTGCTGGGTTCCGATGGTCGAATCGTGGTGCTGCCTGCCGGCACCTCGCCCGCGGTCGAGGCGCGCCTCGCTCCAGGTCCTGTGACTACCGGCGCTTTCGATCCGCTGCGCAGCCGCTTCATTGCCGGCACTGCCGACGGCACGGTGGTGGTTGCCGATGTGACCTTCAAATCGCCGGTGGCTGAGCTTAACCAGGAACGCGTCGTCCTCGCTGAGATCGCGACCCCATGGACGTTGCCCCTTGGTCAGCCGGGCGATCGGGTCCAGGCGGCCGACTTCTTCTTCCATGACGGCGAAGGCCTCGTCGCCGCCATCATGGCCCCAGCCGCCGGTGGTCCGGCGCGACTGATCGCGGGCCTATGTGCCTCTGCTGGTGGCCTGATGGCCGCTGCCGCCGCCCCGTCCATCGACCGCACCATCGACCTCACTGAGGCTTTGCCCGGCGCCCCGGTCCACCTGCTGGTCAACAGCTATGGCGAGGGCCTGCTCGTATCTACCAGCACTGGCGATCTTGCCTGGTGCCTGCCGGATGCGGCCAAGGGTCTCGTGGTCCGTCAGGTTTTCCGCCCGTTCGGCGACCGTGCCGAGCACACCATCGGTGCCATCGGCTATGTGTTCGGCGACGTCTCGGTGGTGTGCACCGCGCCGGATGGCGAGCAGCGTATCTTCAGTCTTTTCATGCAGGGCGAAGACCGCCAGCGCCGCTGGGGCCAGACCAAGACCCTCGACGCTCTCTCTGGGGCGCCCACCGTCCACGCCGGCAGTGTGCGCAACAAGGCCTACCTCCAAGCGGTCGGTGACACCCTGAGCTTGCGCTATGCCACCACCGCCGCGGTACGCTGGACCAGCACGGTCGATGCGCCGATCGTGAGCGCCGTCATCAATGCCAAATACGAGCGCATCGCCGCTGCCACCACCGACGGCCGGATCCTCCAGTTCGACCTCGACGATCCGCATCCTGAATCAAGCCTGCGTGGGCTGTTCGGGAAAGTCTGGTACGAAGGCCAGTCCGAGGCTGCCTACAAGTGGTCCTCAAGCGGTGCCAACGACGATTTCGAGCCCAAGCTGTCGATGATCCCGCTGATCTTCGGCACCCTCAAGGCGACCTTTTACGCCATGCTCATCGCCGTGCCCCTCGCTCTGC
>JBILDK010000403.1:0-3191 GCA_044352625.1 Planctomycetota bacterium | reverse complement strand
CCACGGCTGGTTGGGGCGTTCGGAATCGCGAACTGCACGACCAGCAGGCTATCGATCAGTTCGCTATAGCGGTTGCGGACGGACGCGGTGTCCCCGCCCGTGCTGCGCACCGCCGCGATCCGCTTGCCCAGCTCTGCCGGGGCAGGCGCGGCGGCGAACCGCGCGCGCTCCGCTGGTTCGCGCCAAGCCGCCAAGCGAGCATCGGTCGCGCTGCGGATGGCCGTCAGGTCGCTAACCGATCCACCAGCCGCGGCCACGGAGCTGGCGCCACGCTCGTGTTGCATGGCGTCGATCAATTGGGTCGTTGCCACCATCAAACTGGACCGACGGGCCATGCCCTCCGCGATCTCGGCGTCGTTGCGCAGTCCGTGAAGGCGCGTGCTGCCGAACCAGGCCAGGAGGCCCATGGGGATGAGAACGATGAGGGCCAATTGGACAGGGATCGGAAAGCGCATGCCTGAAGGTAGGTGTCAAACCCCGGAGCGACAAGGTGGCACAGGTCGCAATCCTGCGCGCTACCCAGTAGCGTGGCTGCTACTCATTGGCTGATGTCACCTGATACGACAATGGCTTAGGTAGCGATGTCAGTGGCACGCCGAGCGCTCCCGTAAACGGCGTGCTCGTCGCGCTCACCATCTGGAACAGCAATCTGGCCACGGTCGCGGACTTCTGCCCGCGCCTGCGGCTGGTGGATATCGACCAGGGCACGGTGGTCGCCCAGCGCGAGATCGAGGCTCCGGGCACGGACGCCCTGCGCTGGTGCGCCCGCTTGGTTGACGAAGGCGTGTCCACGCTGATCTGCGGGGCGATCACCCGGCATCTGGGCCAGCACCTCGCGGATGCGGGCCTCGCGGTCGTGGATGGGTGCACCGGCACGGCTGATGCCGTCCTTGCGGCCTGGCTGACGGGAGCGATCGATCAGGTGCAGGGGCTCATGCCCAGTTGCCAGCGCTGGCGTGGCGCCCGGGTGGGTTGCGCCCGCCGGGCCAACCAGGCCCGGCGCGCACCACCCCGACGGCCACCAGTACCAACGGAATCCACCACCATGCGCATCGCCATCTCCACTTCCGGCACCGACCTCGATGCGGCGCTCGATCCGCGCTTCGGCCGCACTCACCACCTGGTGGTCTGCACCACCGGCAGCGAGGCCGTGACCCACCACGCGAATCCGACCGCGACCACCGCCGAGCACGGCGCCGGCATCCGCACCGCCGAGTTCGTCGCCAGCCTGGGCGTGCAGGCGGTGATCTCCGGCGCGGTCGGACCGAAGGCCATGCAGGTGCTGCGCGCCGCCGGCATCACCGCCTATGCCAGCACCGCCCCCACGGCCCGCGCCGCGCTGGCCGACCTGCAGGCCGGACGGCTCAGCGTGGTGACCTGACGCCACGTCTCGTCCGCCCCTCCGCACCCACATCCTTCAAGGAGAGCAATCATGCCGAATCGTGATGGAACCGGCCCGCGCTGGGCGCAACGCCCGGCACCTGCCGCCCCGACCGACACGCCAACCCCGACCCCGGAGCGTGAACCGCTGCCGCGTCCCGGTTGTCGCGGACAGGGTGGTGCTGGACGCGGTCGTGGTCGCGGTCGCGGATCCAGGGACCCCGGCCTCGGCTGCGGCCGGCAGCGGTGGGCGATCTGATGCCAGTCGCCGTCGCCACTGCCGCCCATGCCCGGGGACACAACTGCTGCCAGGCGGTGCTGCACGCCTTTCAGGAACGCTGCCGGATCGACGAGGAGCGCATCGCCGCCGCCCGCCAGTCCGGCGCGGGCCGCGCCCCGGGCGGGCGCTGCGGCGCCCTGCATGCGGCCCTGGTCCTGGTGGAGCCGCAGCACCATGCCGCCATCGAGTCGGCCTTCGTCAAGCGCACCGGGGCGGCAGCCTGCCGCGACATCCGCAAGCTCCGCCAGGCCTCGTGCAGCGAGTGCGTGGCCGAGGCCGCCCGTCTGGTCGCGCAACAGGTCGGCCCAAGCCCAGCATGAGCGCGGTACCCGCCACCCTCAGGCGTCTGCGCGTCGCCGTCCTCAGCGGCAAGGGCGGGGCGGGCAAGACCACGGTCGCCTGCGGGTTGACCCAGGCCCTGCGCGCAGCCGGCCACTCGGTCACGCTGGTGGACGCCGATGCCGAAGCGCCGGATGTCGCCGTAACCCTGCCGGTGCGCTGGCAGGCATCGAGCCCGGTGTATCTGCGTCTGCCAAAGATCGACGCCCGGCGTTGCACCGGCTGCGGCGCCTGCGCTGCGGGCTGCCAGTTCAACGCCCTGGCCATGGCCGGCGGCAAGCCGCTGGTCTTCGCCGAGCTGTGCCACGGCTGCGGCGCCTGCTCCCTGATCTGTGCGGACCAAGGTGTCGCCATCAGGGAACGGCCGTTTCCCATCGGCAGCGTGCGCCGGGGCCAGGCTGAGTGGGGCGATCTCATCGAAGCCCGGACCGCCGTCGGCGTGGCCCGCGCCAGCCAGGTGATCAGCGCCGCCCTGACCGAGGCCGGACCTGACGGGTACCAGGTCGTGGACGGACCCCCCGGCACCAGTTGCAGCGCCGTGGCGGCCGTGACCGGCGCCGATCTCGCCCTGGTGGTGGTCGAGTCCACGCCGTTCGGGCGCAACGATGCGGCGCTCGCCATCCAACTGGTGCGTGATCGCGGCCTGCCGCTGCGGGTCGTCCTCAACCGCTGCACCCCCGAGGACCTGGACGAGTCCCGCGCCTGGTGTGCCCAGCAGAACGCCCTGATCGCGGCGACGATCAGCGAAGACCCGGACCTCGAACGGGCCGGAGCCCAGGGCCTGGATCCCTGGCACCATGCCCCGGCCTTCGCCGCTATCTGCCGGACCCTGGCGCTCGCTCTGACCACTGAACAGGCGCAACCGTGCCGGGAGCCCGCCGATGCGTACTGATCCAGCCTGCGTGCCCTGCTTCATGCGCGGAGCCATTGAAACCGCCCGGCTGCTCGACCTGCCCAGTGCCGACCAGCAACGTTTCGCCTGCGAGGCAGGCAGCCTGGCGGCCAGACACGATCCGAGGTGCAGCCCGCCCATGCTCGGTCAGCAGGTCCAGCGCTGCCTGCGCGCCATTGCCGGTCCTGATCCCTACGCCGCGATCAAGGCAACCTCGAATGCCCTCGCCTGGAGACTGCTGCCAGAGGTGGCCGACCGGGTCGCCTCGGCCCAGGACCGTTTCGAGGCGGCCCTGCGCTA
>JBILDK010000404.1:0-3191 GCA_044352625.1 Planctomycetota bacterium | reverse complement strand
GGGCAATGAGAATGTCCGGTCGTCCGGTCGTCCGGTCGTCCGGTCGTCTCGGGGACGCGAGTCTCGTCCGTGTTCGCATCGTCGCACACCGATCCTGCACAGCGCAAATGATGATGCACAGGTTGACGACCGGACGACCGGACGACCGGACGACCGGACTTTTCGCATGACCCTCTTCGACGTCATCTGCCAGCAGGCCATCACCGGCTTGGCCAACGGGCTGATCATCAGCCTGGTGGCGCTCGGCTACACCATGGTGTACGGCATCATCGAGTTGGTGAATTTCGCCCACGGCGACCTGGTGATGCTCGGCTGTTTCGCGGCGCTCACCGTGATCGGCGTGTGCGGACTGGCGCCGCCGACGGATGGTTCGCTACCCCTGGGATCGCTCGCGCTGCTGCTGCTGCTGGTGCCGCCGTTCACGGCCGGGCTCGCCTGGCTGATCGATCGCGTGGCCTACCGCCCGTTGCGCCAGGCGCCGAAGCTCACCGCGCTGGCCTCGACCATCGGCGTGTCGTTCATCCTCATCAATCTCGGCCTGTTCTGGGGCGGCCTGCCGATGGACGTGTTTGGCGGTGGACGCGGCGCGAGCAGTCCCAAGGACGTGCCCGATCTGATCGGCTACCGCAACCTGCTGGGCGAGGACTCGGCGGTGCAGATCACCGCCAAGGACCTCCTGGTGGTCGCGGTGACCGTGCCGCTGATGCTCGCCCTGACCTGGTTCGTGCAGCGCACCCGGCTGGGCACGGCGATGCGCGCCTGCGCGCAGAATCCGCAGGCGGCCGCGCTGATGGGCATCAATGTGGACCGCGTGGTGGCGCTGACCTTCGTCCTCGGCGGCGGCTTGGCGGGGGTCGCGGCGGTGGTGTTCGCGCTCTACAACAACGCCATCGCCTTTCAGATGGGGTATCGCATCGGCATCGACGCCTTCACCGCGGCAGTGCTCGGCGGCATCGGCAGCCTGCCGGGCGCCGTGCTCGGCGGTGTGGTCATCGGCTTGGTCCGCGCCTTTAGCGATCAGTTCGTGGCCTCGGCCTGGACCAACGCCATCGTCTTCGCAGTGCTCATCCTGGTGCTGGTGTTCCGCCCAGGTGGCATGCTCGGGGCCTCGCGGGTGGAGAAGGTATGAGGGGCTCGCTGGCGCTCGCCGTGGTTGGTGGTTGGTGGTTGGTGGTTGGGGAATCACCCGCGCATCGCCTCCTGCCCGCGTCCGCATGCCGGGGGTCCCACCAACCAGCCACCAACCACGGCGCCGCAGGTGGCACACATGAGTGGTGAGTCCTCCGTGCGCCTCGCTGCCAAGGCCGTGCGCCACCATCCGCGCCTGCTGTGGGCGGCAGTGGCCCTTGCGGCCTGTGTGCTGCCGCTCAGCGACCGCCTCCTGCCGCGCGATCTGGCTATCGCGGCGCACCTGCCGGCAGTGTTCGCCTTCGCTGTGGCCGGGCTTGGTTTGACTGTCCTCACCGGGTTTGCCGGGCTGCTCAATCTCGGCGCGGCGGCGTTTGTGGCGGTTGGCGCCTACAGCTACGCCATCCTCACTTGGTCCGGCTATCCGTTCCAACTCGGCTTCTGGTTGGGCCTGCTCGCGGCGGTGGCGGCGGGCGCGTTGGCGGGCGTGGCCCTGGCCATCCCGACCCTGCGCTTGCGCGGCGACTACGTCGCCATCGTCACCCTCGGGGCCGGGGAGATCGTGCAGGACCTCTTGCGCAACCTCGACCCCATCACCCTTGGAACCCAGGGCATCAATCCGTTGCCCCGCCCCATGCTGCCCGGCCTGGAGTTCGCGCCGGATCGTTACCTGCCCTACTATTATCTGTACCTCGTGCTGCTCGCGGTGGCGGTGCTGGCGGTGTCCAACCTGCGCCGGTCGCGTCTGGGCCGGGCCTGGGTGGCGCTGCGCGATGACGAACTGGCGGCCCGCGCCCTGGGCATCGACACGCCCCGGGTGAAGCTCGCCGCGTTCGCCACGTGCGCGGCGCTGTGTGCGGCGGGCGGAGCGCTGCTCGCCGCGCTCTACGGCAGCTCGATCGAGCCGGGGTACTATGACTTCCAGCTCTCGGTGATCCTGGTCTGCATCGTCATCGTCGGTGGTCTCGGCTCGATCCCCGGGGCGCTGCTCGGGGCGCTGGTGATGATCGGTTTCAATGCCATCGTCCTGGCCAAGGCGGCCGACTGGATGAATCGCCACGGCCTGAGCGGCGGCAGCGTGTTCAGCCAGCCCGGCAACTGGAAGTTCCTGATTTTCGGCCTGGCCCTGGTGTTGATGGCGCGCTTCCGCCCCGGCGGGCTGATTCCGGCCCGCGCCCGGCCCGAGGGCGGACGATGAGCCTAAACGCTGCAATAAACGGTAGACTTCAGGCGGGGTCAACAGGATGGGGAGGATGGGAAGGATGGAATTCACCGAGAAACTCTGCGTGTTCATCCTCCCCATCCTCCCTATCCTGTTCCTTCTTCCGGACTCACCCAGCGGGTGAGCGAGGGACCTGCTCGATCGCCTGGAATATGCCATTGTTTGATGTCATTCTACCAAGTCACATGCGGTGTTTAGGATGAGCGCGGTGCTGGCGGTCGAGGGCCTGACCCTGCGTTTCGGCGGGCTCACCGCGGTCAATCAGGTGTCGTTCAGCGTGGCCCGCGGTGAGATCGTGGCAGTGATCGGGCCGAATGGCGCGGGCAAGACCTCGCTGTTCAACGCCATCTCGGGCATCTATGCGCCGAGCGCCGGCCGGGTGCTGGTGGACGGCCGCGAAGTCGCTGCCAGCGTGACCCGCCGCACCGTGACCGAATGGGTCCTGGTCGGCGCGGTCTCGGGTATGGCGGCGGTGCTGGCGTGGAACGGCCTCGACCTGTGGCAAGTGACCATTGCCGCGCACAACCGCTACGGCCACGCCTTTCCCTGGTGGCAGGCTTTGGGCTCGCTGCTCGCAGGTCTGGCCCCGGGCCACGCCACGGTGTGGCCATTCCTGCTTGGCGGCGTGGTCGGCGGGGCAGGCGCGTGGGCGGTCTGGCGACGCCATCGCCGGGGCCCGGATCGTACCGCCCGCGCCCGGGTCGGCCGCACTTTCCAGAACATCCGCCTGTTCACCGATCTGACCGTGCTCGACAACGTGCTGGTGGGGGCAGACCGCACCCTGCGCAGCCGCTGGTTCGACTGCCTGCTGCGCCTGCCGCGGCACCACGCCGACCGGCGG
>JBILDK010000402.1:0-3200 GCA_044352625.1 Planctomycetota bacterium | reverse complement strand
GCGCCTACATCACCGAGCGCGGCTATCCCATCGGCACCCTGGTGGCCTTTTCCGGTGAGGTGGACGATCCGGACTGCGGCCCCGAGGCACTGAGCGAGCGGAGCATCAGCCTGAATCCCGGCCTGAAGGGCGATATCCGCGACGCCTTCACCGGCGACGACTTCCGCATTCTGCTGGTCGCCAACAAGTTCCAGACCGGGTTCGACCAGCCGCTGCTGTGCGGCATGTACGTGGACAAGCGCTTGGCCGGCATCCAGGCGGTGCAGACCCTGTCGCGCCTGAATCGCAGCCACCCCGGCAAGGACACCACCTACGTCCTCGATTTCGTCAACGAGGCCGCGGATGTGCTGGCCGCCTTCAAGACCTACCACACCACCGCCAAGCTGTCTGCCGCCACCGACCCCAATCTGGTGCTGAACCTGCGCGCCAAGCTGGACGCCGCCGGCCACTACGACGACAACGAGGTGGACCGGGTGGTGGCGGTCGAGCTGAATCCCAGGGCCACGCAGGGTGAACTGGTTGCTGCCCTGGAGCCAGTCGCCGACCGCCTCATCCGCAGCTACAAGGCCGCCCAGGTGGCCCTACAGGTCGCCAAGGCCAAGGATGACCAGCCCGGCGCCACCGCCGCCAACGAAACGCTGGAGGCCCTACGCCTGTTCAAGGGCGACCTGGGTGCATTCGTGCGGGCCTACACCTTCCTGTCGCAGATGTTCGACTACGGCAACACCGCCATCGAGAAGCGCAGCCTCTTCTTCAAGCGCCTGCTGCCACTGCTCGAATTCGGCCGCGAACGTGAGGGCATCGACCTGTCCAAGGTGGTACTGACCCATCACAACCTGAAGAACCTGGGGAAGCAGACCCTGGCACTCGCCGGGGGCGAGACCCCCGAGCTGACCCCGCTGACCGAAAGCGGCGGCGGCAAGGTGCAGGAGAAGCAGAAGGCCTACCTGGCCGAGCTGATCGAGAAGGTGAATAGCCTGTTCGACGGCGAACTGAGCGACAACGACAAGCTGGTGTACGTCAACAACGTCATCAAGGGCAAGCTGCTGGAGTCGGAAACCCTGCGGCAGCAGGCGGCAAACAACTCCAAGGAGCAGTTCGCCAACTCGCCTGACCTGAAGACCGAAATCCTGAACGCGATCATGGGGGCCTTGGATGCTCACACGACGATGAGTAGCCAGATGCTCAATTCGCCCGCGGGACAGAGAGGATTGAAGGACGTTCTGCTCAACCATGCGGGGTTGTGGGAAGCCCTGCGGACGAGGGCGGGGGCACAGGACTCATTCGAAAAAAAGCCAGTCTAGAGCTCGCCCGCTTCCAGCCTGGCGCAAAGATGGCCCAGGCAATAAAACAATAAAACCCCGGTTTTAACCGAGGTTTTTGTGGTGGAGGTAAGGAGATTCGAACTCCTGACCTTTTGAATGCCATTCAAACGCTCTACCAACTGAGCTATACCCCCAACCGGTCCACCGGCGGTTTCCCGCTGTGTGGAGGGTCGGGATCATGAGAGGTTAATCGACTTGGCAAGAGGGTACTTCATCCACTGGGTCGGGCGGCGAGGAGTCCCCTGGTTGAGCCGTCGCCCCGGCGGGCTAGAATCCACAGCACATGCGCCTTTTCCATCCGTCACGTGTCATCCTCGCTGGCTTGCTGTTCCATGTAGGGTTTGCTGCGGAGCCGTTCCCCGGACCGTGGCGCGAGACCTTCCCCATGCAGGTCGAGGGCGAAACGCGCACGGTGGCGGTGAACGACACCGGGATGTGGCTGGTGATCACCCGCGCTGATCTCATGGCTGGGCGTTTCCTGGGGGGATCGACCGAGGTGGTGATGGCGAGCAAGCTCGAACGCTCGGTTTTTGGGCTACGTCTTATTGGCCTGCCCGAGATCAGGCTGAGCGGGGATCCGGCGGCATGGCGGGAGGTCGCTGATGGCGACAACGCCTGGCTTTTCGGACGGCTGACCCGGGCGGGGGATGGTGGCCCGCTGTTTACTGTGCTTGCCACTGCCCACGCCCCCAGCGACCGGCAGCGCATCCAGCAGCGCCAGGAAGGCATCAGGGCAGAGGATTGGAATGCCCGACTGGCAGTAGCGGCCTGGATTCGCGACCAGGCGGTGAGCGAACCCAACAAGGAGTTTTGGTTATCAGCGGCCGACGAGGCGGTGATCAAGGTGGTTGAAGACGCGGTCGCCTCGGCCCAGAAGGGTCGCGACCTAGCGCTGGTGAATCAGGTCCTGGACTGGTGTCTGGACCTGGTGCGCGATCCTG
This sequence comes from Planctomycetota bacterium, assembly GCA_044352625.1. Taxonomy (GTDB): domain Bacteria; phylum Planctomycetota; class UBA11346; order UBA11346; family UBA11346; genus JAKLKR01. Next base: position 934 of record JBILDK010000402.1, on the reverse strand, counting down.
GTCTTGCTGGGCGCGTGGTCAGCGTGCCCTGGTTGGTGGCGGAGAGCGATCCGAGCTTGGCCGACTTGCACCGCCGGTTGCGTCGGCTTGGTTTGGAGCTGTACAAGGATCGTTGGATGCCGCGGTCCGAGGCCCTGGCCCATACGTTTGATGACCGCTTTGAGGCCATCCCCTGGAATGACGCAGAGGCCTTCTTTCGCCTCGGGCGCTGGGTCGATGTCAATGCCGAGGCCCTGACGATGGCCAAGGATCGCGCCTATCGCGCCTATCGCGCAGGACAGCGCGCCGATCCCAAGCATGAGGGCATCCGCAATGCCCTGGGGGCGGATGGGAAGGTTGCCACGGCGGAAAACGCCAGCCACAAGCCGACCCCTGAGGACGTCCCGCAGGATGTGGCCCCTGTTTCTGGTGACGCGCCCACCGAGTCGGACACCAAGCCCAACGAATTGGAGCTTGGCCGAGAAGGCTGGCAGCAGGCTCAGCGCAGCGGCGTGGTCAGCCTGTGGATGCGTCCGCCCCGCGCCGATGAGGCCGGGCAGCCGGCCCAGGTCGAGCTGTTGTTCTGGAACGACGGCACCGATCAGGTCCTCGCCAACTGGTCGGTGGAGTACGCAGGGGAAACGCGTAACGCCGCGGTCCGCCTCGAATCTCGCCGGCGTTTCACGACCTCGGTCTCGGTGATGTTCGAGCCGAACAGTGTCCCGATGGCCAGCCTGATCCTCGCCCAGCCCTGACGCTTGGCGGCGGGCACGGGTGGCCCAGAATGCCCGCTCACCCCTGCCGGGGTGGCGGAAATGGCAGACGCAGCGGACTTAAAATCCGCCGGTAGCAATACCGTACGGGTTCAATTCCCGTCCCCGGCACCATGTGGATGTGGCGATGGATCTCCTTCCTGACGCTTGGGCGGCGTTACTGGCGGATGACCCCGAGGTCC
>JBILDK010000050.1:0-10797 GCA_044352625.1 Planctomycetota bacterium | reverse complement strand
CCGCGGCATCACTTGCCGGCAGGGCAACGGCGGCGAAGCCATCGGCATTGCGGCTAAGCAGATCAAGCCGAGCGGCCAGATCATCGGCCCAACTGCTAGCGCCACCGGGATGGACTGCGCTCAGCGGGCCCATCGCTACTGGGACAAAAACCACCGCGGGACCTTTGGGCGTTGCGGCCGGGGGCCATGCATTGCCTGAACGCCAGGCGCAGGCGGAGCAGAGCAGGACCGTGATCAAAAGCAGGGCGTGGCGCATGGTGGGATAGTGGCGTCGGAGCGTCTCGCGCCAGCGCCGGTTGCCCCAGTGCAAGATGCCTTACAGCCACGCCATGCACTATGCCCTTGGAGTGGGATCGAATCTTGGCGATCGGCACGGCCTTGTCACCCGCGCCGAGGCCCTGCTCATCGCCGACGGAACCGTGGCGATGGTGGCGCGCTCGACCGCCCAGGTCACCGTGCCCCTCGGTGGCCCTCGCGGTCAGGAGTGGTTCCTCAACGTGGTCTGGATCGTGGCCACGGACCTCGGCCCCCACAGCTTGCTGCACCATATGCAAGCGATCGAGACGGCCTGCGGCCGCACGCGCAGCGTGCGCTGGGGCCCGCGCACCCTGGATCTGGACCTGCTCGCCCGCGCCGACGGTCTGTGCGTGGCCACTCCGGTGCTGACCCTGCCGCATCCGCTGCTTGCCGAACGCCCTTTCGTCACCATGCCCCTGGCCGAACTGCGTGCGGCCGGGGCATGGCCATGAGGCGTTTGCTGCCGCCATAGTCCCTACCGGTCAGGCTGACGCGTTCGCCACCCATGCCATGGGGCAGCCCACGGTCAGGGGCGAGCGGCCGGTGGGGCGGTGTCCTCTCCCCGCCGCCAGAGCAGCGACACAGCCACACCCGCCACGAGCAGGACACCGATGATCCCCAGGGACCAGACGATGGGGAACTTGCCGCCGAAGGCCTCATTGAGCCACACCATCTTGAGCCCGACGAAGACCAGGATCGCCGCCAGGGCATAGGTCAGCGCCCAGAAGCGGTCCATGATGCCGGCGAGCAGGAAGAACATCGCGCGCAGCCCAAGGATCGCGAACACGTTGCTGGTGAACACGATCATCGGCTCGCGGGTGATGGCGAAGATCGCCGGCACCGAGTCGATGGCGAAGATGATGTCCGAGACCTCGATGAAAAACAGGGCGGCAAAGAGCGGCGTCGCCATAAGCACACCATTCTTGCGCACGAAGAAACGCTGACCCTCGAGCTGGTCACTCAGCGGGATCACCTTGCGCAGCAGGCGGATCGCCGGACTCGATTGCGGATCTGCTGGCTTACCACCGATGAGCACCATCTTGATCGCGGTCAGGATCAGGAACACGCCCGCCGCCACCACGATCCAGTGGTACTGCATCAGCACCGAGCCCGCCGCGATGAACAAGGCACGAAACACCAAAGCCCCAAGTATGCCGTAAAACAACACCCGGTGCTGGTACTGGGGCGGGATGGCGAAAGCCGCGAAAACCAGGGCGAAGACGAAGACGTTGTCCACCGACAGAGCCTTCTCGATCAAATAACCGGTGAGGAACTCCAGCCCCAGCCGGTCTCCCGTCGCCACGCCGAAGCTGTCCACGCAGTAGCGCCAGAACGCAAGATTGAACAGCAGCGCCAAGCTGACCCACACCACCGACCACGTCGCCGCCTCGCGCAAAGTGACGACGTGGGACTTGCGATGAAAAACCCCCAGATCGAGCGCCAGCATGCCCAGGACGAACAGCAGAAAGCTGCCGTAGAACCACCAGTACTCGGCAAAGGGGAACAGAATGGTGGGATCAGCCATGATCAATATCTCCGAAGAAGAGGCGCGGAATTAGGATGCACTGCGGATCAGACGGCCGTGGTCGCGCCCAAACTGGCGCAGGAGGCAGTGCCGCAGACGTTCGGCTGTGGTGCATACCGCAAACTCGGCGCTGGGGTAGGTGCCCCGCACCACCAAGCGCCCGCTGGGGGCGAGGTTGACCTGGGCCACGCAGGCGATGTCCTCGCCGCCCTTGGGGCCGTTAACGTCGTCGAGCCGCAGCACGACCCGGCCGATACGGTGAGCAAAACGACCCAGGGCGAAGGCCAGGCGGCGCCGGGCCAGCTCAACCACGGGCTCGGCGGCGGACAGGTGACGGGTATGGATTTCGATCTGCATGATGGACTCCTGGGGCTGAGCATGGCGCGGCCCCACCGCCTCCGCCAATCGCTATTGCCGAGGCGTGCGACGGTCTGGGCTATGCCTGGTACCCTCACCGTTGCCGTCCGGACAGCCGGTGGTCCGGACTTCCTGCCTTCCGAACTGCGTATTTGAGAGTAATCCAAGCCCATGGACCTGAACTATCATCATCTCCGCTACTTTTGGGCAGTGGCCCGGACCGGCTCCATCGCCAAGGCCTGCACCATGCTGCACGTGGCCCAGCCAACCATCAGTGGCCAGCTGCGCGAACTTGAACGGGCCGTGGGCGAACCCTTGTTTCTGCGCGCCGGCAAGGGCCTTACCCTGACCGACACCGGACGTCTGGTCCTGGGCTACTGCGATGAGATCTTCGCCCTCGGCCAAGAGCTGACCGCGGCGCTCACCGGACAGGGCGCCAGCGGCCCGGTGACGGTGACCGTGGGCATCAGCGACAGCATGCCCAAGGTGGTCGCCTACCGCCTGCTTGAACCCGCTCTCGCGCTGCCCGACCCAGTGCGTCTGGTGTGCCGCGAAGACCATCCCGACCGACTGTTTGGCGAGTTGTCCAGGCACGAACTGGACCTGGTCCTCAGCGATGCCCCGCTGCCTGCAGGGATGGCGGTGAAGGCCTTCAACCACATCCTTGGAGAAAGTGGCATCGGCCTGTTCGCCGCCCCGGCTTTGGCGACATATGCCAAGGGGTTTCCTCACTCGCTTAACGGTGCGCCGCTGCTCTTGCCTTCAGGTGCGGCGGCCATGCGCCGCGAACTTGATGCTTGGCTTGAGGGCCTTGGCGTGGTGCCACGGATCGTGGGCGAGTTCCAGGATTCGGCCCTGCTCAAGACCTTTGGTTCCGGCGGAGCCGGCCTGTTTCCTGCCCACCTCGCGCTGGCCGGCGAGATCGAACGCATGTACGGCGCCACCTGCATCGGCACCTGCACCGGGCTGCGCGAACGCTTTTATGTGGTTTCGGCCGAACGCCGCATCACCCATCCGGCGGTCGCCGCCATCACCCATGGGGCACGCAAGCTGCTACGCGGACGCTGAACGGCGTTCACGCGCAGGGGCAACTCGGTTCGGCGGCGAGCGGATCGCCGCTGGCGGCGTTGGCCCGGGCCCGACAGCCGCCGCAGGTCTCGCGATGGTCGCAGGCCCCACAGCCAGAATTCCACGCCGCACGGTCGCGGATCGCGGCCAGAAACGGACTGTCCCGCCAGATGGCGCTGAACGGACGCTCGCGCACGGAACCGGCCGGAGTGTCGAGGAAACCGCAGATCTGCACCTGACCGCTGGCCGAGAGGAAGGCGAAGCTGCGCCCACCGAGGCAGCCGGTGGCGCCGCTCTCGTCGACGCTGACTCCGTCCTCGGCCGCCACCCGCACCGACTGCGGCGCGCAGGTGACCTTGAGGCGCAGGCCGTTGGCTGCGGCGGCCGCGCGCACCTGGCGCAATGCCCCGTCGGTCTGCTGCGCGTCCAATTCGCGTCCCGCCAAGCCGCGGCCACGACCGGTGGGCACGAGAAAGAACACGTCCCACTTGGCTGCCCCAAGATAAGCCGCCAGGGCGGCTAGCGCCGGCAGTTGGTCGACATTGCCGCGATGCACCGTGGTGTTGACCTGGAAAGGCAGGCCGCCAGCGCGGGCCGCCGCCGCTGCCGCCGTGACCATGGCGAAGGCTCCGGGCCAGCCGCGGAAGCGGTCGTGGTCTTCAGCCTGCGCCGCGTCGATCGACAGCGAGATGGCGTGGATGCCAGCGCCGCGCATCGCCGCCACCGCCGTTGCATCGACGAACTTCCCGCACGGCGCCGCCACCACCATCAGGCCGCGTCCGGACGCGTGGCGGGCCACGTCGAGGAAATCCGGGCGCAGCATCGGCTCGCCGCCGGTCAGGATGAGCAGGCTGCGGCCCATCGCCGCCACATCATCGATCACCGCGCGGCAGGCGGCGGTGTCAAGCTCGTCAGGGCCGGCCTGGGGCTGGGCCTCGGCGCGGCAATGCGCGCACGCCAGTGGACAGGCACGGGTCAATTCCCAAGCGAGAACGCGCAGGGACGGTGCAGTAGGCAATACCATTCTCGCATGATGGCGGTCCGACCGGCCAGGGAACTGGTCTTCACCACTGTCGGGCGGTGATGCAGCCGCCGCATCACGGGGACACCGCGACGGGCGACCAATTGGTTCCAGGTGGTTGCACCGCCGCCGCAGTTGCGACCGTAGCGGCCATGTCCGCCGCCAATCCTTTCACCTATCTGCGCCCGCAGCGCCAGGCCAAGAGCCTGATGGTGGTGACCGGGCGCCTGACCTTGGACTTCCTCGGCTGGTGCGGCGAATTGACGCGACTGTTCCTGGAGGTCTGCCGTTCGCTTGCCAGCGACCGGCCCCGCTGGCAGGTGTTCGCCACCCAGCTCTACCACCTTGGCTACATGAGCCTGCCCATCGTGCTGGTGACCGGCGCCAGCATGGGCCTGATCATGGCGGTGCAGGCCCACGCCACTCTGGTGCGCTTCAATGCCGAGGTCATGGCCGGACCCATGGTCATGTATTCGATGGTGACCCAGCTTGGACCGGGCATGACCGCGATCCTGGTGGCGGGACGGGTGGGGTCGAACATCGCCGCTGAACTCGGCACCATGAAGGTCACCGAGCAGGTCGATGCGCTGCGCACCATGGGCACCAATCCGGTGTCGTACCTGGTGGCGCCGCGGGTGGTGGCCCTGGTCGCGCTGATGCCGGTGATGGGCATTCTGGCGGCCGCGGCGGGAACCTTTGGGGGAGCCTTGCTGCTGGTCGGCGCCTGGGGCGTGGACGCCGGGGCGTACTGGTACCAGACCGAGATGTACCTGCGCACCTACGACGTGTACATGGGCATCGTCAAGACGCCATTTTTGGCGCTGCTCATCGGCCTGATCGCCTGCCGCCAGGGCCTGCGTACGGCTGGCGGCGCCACCGGCGTGGGCGAAAGCTGCACCCGCGCCGTGGTCCAGGGCTGCATCACCGTGATGTGCGCCAACTTCCTGCTCACCTTGGTGGTGAACAAGCTGTGGCACCTGGCCAACCTCTGAGCCTGGGCGCCCAACCCGGGGGCGCGACCGGCCCGGTCCCATCGCGATTCGAGCGACCGGGCCGGGGGCGCCCCCGGGCCGGTCGCGCCCCCGGACGCCGCCCATGAACCTCACCGTCATCGGCGGCGGCATCATCGGACTGGCCTGCGCGCTGGAGCTGGCGCGGGCGGGACATGCGGTGGCGGTGCTCGATGCCGCCCCCGGAGCGCGCGAGGCGAGCTGGGCCGCGGGCGGGATGCTGGCACCGCACCATGAGGCGTTCAACCATGGCGACCTGACCGATTCGGGGCTGTGGCGCCTGGGCTGCGCTGCGCTGGCGCGCTGGCCGGATTTCGCCGCGCATCTGGGTGGGGCGGCGGCGATCGACCTGCACCTTGATGGCGGACTGGTGCCACTGCAGCAGGGCGAGGACCCCGCGGTGCTCGCCGCGGCCGCGCAACGCCTGCGTGGGCTCGGAGTCGGGATCGAGGACCTCTCAGCCAACCAGCTTGCCGCGCGCGCTCCGGCCCTGGCCGTCACCGCCGGTGGCTGGTGGCTGCCCGGCGGGCGGGTGGATCCGCGCCGCTGCCTCGTTGCATTGCATGCCGCCTGCCTCGCCGCCGGCGTGACGCTGCGCTATGGCGTGGCGGCGACGCGGATCGAACCGGGTGCGGTGATCGCCGCCGACGGCGCAGCCCTGGCCGCCGACGAAGTGGTCATCGCCAGCGGCGCCTGGTCCCCGGCCCTGGCGGCGCTCACCGGCTGCGCCCTGCACGGTGAACCGGTAAAGGGCCAGATGGTGCGCTTCGCCGTGCCCGATGGCCTGCTGCCGGGTTTCGTGCATGCCCGCCAAGCCTACCTCATCCCGCGCTCTGGCGCCGGAATCGTGGTCGGGGCAACCATGGTCAGCAGTGGGTTCGACAAGGCCGAGGACGCCGACGCCATCGCCCTGCTCACCGCGGGGGCGCGGCGGCTGCTCCCGCGGTTGGCGGGGGTACCGGTCGCCGAAAGCTGGACCGGATTGCGCCCGCGCCTGGATGGCGGCCTGCCGCTCATCGCCCGCCTCCGCCCCGGTCTGGTGGTCGCCACCGGACACTTCCGCAACGGCATCCTGCTCGCGCCAGAAACCGCCGCCCAGGTCACTGATTTGGTGTGACGACTAGCGCCAGACGCCGGGCGCTCTACCTTCCCGGCCATGGATGCATTCCTGATCAAAGGCGGCCAGCGGCTGTCGGGTTCCGTCACCGTTTCTGGAGCGAAAAATAGCGCCTTGCCGATCCTGGCGGTGGCGCTGATGACCGGCGACGCCTGCCGTTTCCACAACGTGCCGGCGATCCGCGACATCCAGACCCAGATCAAGATCCTCAACACCCTCGGGGTCGAGACCGCGTGGAACCGCGGGGTGATCGAGGCCGAGGTCAAGGACACCTACAACAGCACCGCGCCCTATGAATTGGTGAAGACCATGCGCGCCGGCGTGTGCGTGCTCGGGCCGCTGCTCGCGTCCCGCGGCGAATGCGCGGTGAGCTTGCCCGGCGGCTGCAACCTGGGCGAGCGTCCCATCGACCTGCACCTGCGCGGCCTCGAAGCCCTCGGCGCGCAGATCACCATCGATGGCGGCTATGTGAAGGCCAAGGCCCCCAAGGGCGGACTCAAGGGCGCCGAGATTTATCTCGGCGGCAAGTTCGGCTCGTCGGTGCTGGCCACCGACAATGTCCTGTGCGCCGCGGTGCTGGCCAAGGGCGTCACGGTGATCGAGTGCGCCGCCTGCGAACCCGAGGTCGTGGATCTCGCCGAATGCCTCAACAGCATGGGCGCGAAGATCACCGGTCACGGCAGCCCGCGCATCACCATCCAGGGCGTGAAGCGGCTCAAGGGCTGCGACTGGACGGTGATCCCGGACCGGATCGAAACCGCCACATTCCTCATCGCCGGCGCGATCACGCGCAGCCCGATCACGGTCAACGGTTGCCGCCCCGACCACCAGATGGCGGTGGTCGATGTGCTGCGTCAGATGGGCATCACCATCGAGCGCGGCAAGCGCAGCCTGACCGTGGTGCCCTGCGACCGTTGGAAGACCGCCGAGGTCACCACCCTGCCGTACCCTGCCTTCGCCACCGATGTGCAGAGCCAGCTGATGACACTGATGGCCCTGGGCGAGGGCACCAGCATCCTCACCGAGCGCATCTATCCCGACCGCTTCATGGCCGCTGCTGAGCTGCGCCGCATGGGCGCCAACATCAGCGTGGCCAACGGCCAGGCGGTGATTCAGGGCGTGCCGCGCCTCAAAGGTGCGCCGGTGATGGCGAGCGACCTGCGCGCCGGCGCGGCCCTGGTGCTCGCCGGCATGGCCGCCGAAGGCGAGACCCTGATCTCGCGCATCTACCACATCGAGCGCGGATACGAACGCTTCGAGGAACGCCTGGTCAAGCTCGGCGCCAACATCAGCCGCGTGCCCGAGGTCGAGCCCGCACCCGCGGTGCAGGCATGACCACCTCCGAACTGCCCATCGCCGGCTTCCTGTCCATGCTCGCGGCGCGCACCCCAGCGCCGGGTGGCGGGGCGGCGGCGGCAGTGGCGGCGGCGCTGGGCTGCGCCACCGGGGCGATGGCGGCACGCTATACCACCGGACCGAAATGGGCCGACCGCGAGGCCGACGCCGCAGCCCTCGGCGACCGACTCGACGCCCTGGCGCAGCGCTTGGCGCTCAGCGCCGATGCGGATGCAGCCGCCTTCAGCGCAGTGCAGGCAGCGCGCAAGGCCAAGGATCCTGCCGCCATCGCCAGCGCCGAGGCGACCGCCCTGGCCGTGCCTGCTGCGCTGATCAGCGACTGCGCCAATGCAGCGCACGACCTGGCCGCCTTCCGCCCCCACTGCAATCCGCACCTGGTGAGCGACGTCGATGCCGGGATCGCGTTGCTTGCCGGAGCGGCCCGCGCTGCTTTCGCCACGCTGCTTATCAATCAGCCGCCGGAAACCGTGCGCGCCGTCGCCGCTGCGCAGTTGGCGTCCTTGCCGTGAAACGCTGGCTGCTCGCCTGCCTGCTGGCCACAGCGGCTGCCGCCGCTGACGGCGACACACTGGTGGCCGCGGTCGAAGGCGAAATCCTGCATGCCGACACCATCGAGGTAGCTGGCTTCCGGTTGCGTGATGTGGTGGCGACACCACGCATGCTTGGCCGCGAGCTGCAGTTCGCTCAGATCCAGGCCAAAGCCTATGGCGGCAACCTCACCGGTATCGTCGCCGTCGGTCTTGACGATGAACTCGTACGGGCGCGACTCGACCTAGCGCAGGTGGATCTCGACCGGGTCCTGCGCGAGTGGCGCGGCAACCCCTCGTCACTGGTGGGCGGCGTCTCGGGCTGGATCGAGTTCACCATGCCCAGCGGCCGCCCCGACCAGATCAACGGCCGCGGGCACCTGCGCCTGGACGGCGGCAACCTGTTGCAGCTGCCGATGCTCGCGCTGCTCCTGGCGGGTGATCCCACCGCCTCCAAGAACCAGGATGTGCTCGACATGCCGTTCGAGCTCAAGGATGGCAGGATTCACATCCAGGCCGGGACCCTGGCCTCGCCCTCGGCCTCACTTCAGTTCACCGGCACCATCGGTATCGACGGCAGTCTGCGCCTGCTGGTGGTGCCGACCTTCGCCTTCAACCTGGTCGACCGCATCTGGGGCATCGGCACCCTGGTCACCCCAGTACTGACCATGGCCTCGTCGCAGCTCGCCCGCGCGGCCGTGCGCGGGCGCCTGTCGGAACCGGTGATCGTGCTCGATCCCTTCGGCTCCGGCCTGGATTGACTGGGCTCCGGGGGGGCCACGCTGCTAGGCCATGCCCGCCGACTTTTTCGCCGTCAACGGCCGCGTCGTTCCCGCGGCCGAAGCCACTATCAGCGTCCTCGATCTCGGATTTTTGCGCGGCATCGGCGCATTCGAGACCATGCCCACCTATGGCGGCGGCCATCCCCACGCCCTGGCCGAGCACCTGCGCCGGCTGTGGGAGTCCGCCGCGACCTTCGGCCAAGCACCGTTCTTCAGCGAGGCCGACCTGCGCCGGGTGATTCGCGAGATCCACCAACGCAGCGGCCACGCCGAGCTGCGCATCAATCTCGTGGCCACGCCGGGCAGTCACACCAGCGGGGTGTTCGGAGCGGAAAACCCCACCTGGATCGTCATCGCCCGCGACATCCACGCGCCCACGGACGAGGCCTATGCCCAAGGCGTCGCCGCGGTGACCTTCGACGCGCAGCGCCACCTTGCCGCGTTCAAGACCACCAACTACCTCTCGGGCAAGACCGGCCTCGCCCTGGCCGAGCAGTGCGGTGCCCACGAGGCTCTGTACGTCAGCCCCGAGGGCTACGTCACCGAGGGCGTGACCTCGAACGTGCTGGTGATCCAGGGCCGCCGGGTCATGACCCCCACCGCCGACTGCCTGCCGGGCATCACCAAGGCCGGGGTGCGCCCGGTGTGCGAGGCCGCCGGGCTCGAATGGTACGAGTGCCGCATCACCCGCGACGACCTCTACCTCGCTGACGAGGTGTGGATCACCAGCGCGGTGCGCGAGGTCCTGCCGGTGGTGCGGGTCGACGGTAAACCCATCGCCGACGGCACGGTCGGGCCGTGGGCCAAGCGCGTGCGCGCCGACTACCGCTCCGCGTGCATCAGTTCGGCCATCGCTGACGCCAAGGCCTTCCGTGGGTGAACCGCGCCTGCTACCGGGCGCGGCGCATTTCGCCGTCACCGAACTCCCGGCCTACGCCCCTAGCGGCAGCGGCGAACACCTCTATCTGCTGATCGAAAAAGAAGGCCTGACCACCGACCAGGTGGCCGAGGCCCTGGCCGGCGCCTGCGGCCGATCGTTTCGCGACGTGGGCTATGCCGGGCGCAAGGACCGCCACGCGGTCACGGTGCAGTGGTTCAGCGTGCTTGGCGCAAAAGAGGTCGATGCCGCGGCTCTCGCCGAACGTCTGCGTAACGGCCGCATCGTGGTGCGCGAGTCCACCCGCCACGGCAACAAGCTGCGGCTTGGGCATCTCTACGGCAATCGCTTCCGCCTTGGCCTCGCCGATGCAGATAGCGGCCTTGGCGAACGCCTTGCCGCCCTCACCCGCCTCGGCGTGCTCAACCGCTTCGGACCGCAGCGCTTTGGTGCCCACGGCGCCACGCTGCGCCTAGCCAAGGCCTGGGGCGCGCATGATCTTGAGGGTGCCTGTGCAGCCATCGTCGATCCGTCGGGCGCGTGGCGCTGGGGCGACCCGCTTCCCGAGGGCTTCCGGCAAGGGCCCGAAGGCCGCGTGCTCGGAGCGCTGCGCCGTGGCGCGGCCCCGGGTCCGGCATTGCGTGCCACCGGCGACCAATTGCTCAAGCTGGTGGCCAGCGCGGCGCAGTCGGCGGTGTTCAACGCCATCCTTGATGCCCGGGTCGAGCGCGGCCTGGTGCATGCCGTGCGCCCCGGCGATCTCGCCGCCACGGTGAAGGGTGCGCCGTTCACCGTGGGCGATGACGAGGCCGTCGCGGTCAGCGAGCGCTGCCAGCGCTTCGACGCCTTCGCCACCGCCC
>JBILDK010000049.1:0-10800 GCA_044352625.1 Planctomycetota bacterium | reverse complement strand
TCCAGGTCCCACGCAGTGTGGTTCCGGACGGACGATTGATGGTGACCTTCCGCAGTGAAAGCGACGCGCCCTTCAGCATCAGCCGGGTGTGGGCCCATGCCGATTTTTTCGCCCTGGCCGACAGCGAGGGGACCTATCAGACGATGGATATGTACGGCGAGGCAACGGTCCTCACGCCGGCCTTGGCACCCGTGGGCGAGACGGTGTCATACGAGGCGATAAACAAAGCCATCGGTACCGAGGCCGAGACCAAGGCGTGGTCGGACATGCGCGAACGCTTGGCCGGTACCGGGTACGCCACGGGTCCGTTCATCAATCTGCAATATGCCTTGATGCCGTTCCACACGGTCAGGTCGTCGATCGACCAGGGACTTGAGCGCGTGCTCAAACACGGGGTCGACTTCCAACTCGCCTTCAACAGCGGTGAATGGGGCTCCCATCCCGACGGTCCGGATGGACTGGGCGGATTTTTTTCGGATGCGAAGTACAGCTCAATCTCGTTCGACAAAGAAGCACAAACCTATCGTCCGACCTGGCTGAATACGCCTGGGAATACGACGTGGCCAGCCTGGAACGACCCCCAACTGCAGCTCTATCTTAAGCACAAGCTCACCGCGAGCGTCCAGTATTACATGGACCAGCGGGATTTTCTCACCGCGCACGGGGCGACAGTGCCATTCCCGGTGATCAACCAGGACTGGGGGCTGGCAGCCAGTCCCGACTGTAGTGACAGCAACATCATCGCCGCCAAAAAGGATGGCGTCTCCTTCACTCCGGAAGACGGACTGAGCGATCAGGAAAAGATGTGGCTATACCGTTCCATGTCGCGCGTACCGAGCCGTTTTGGCGCGATCTTCGCCGAAGCCGTCGGACGCGAACCCATCCTGGTCGATCGCGGGACGGTCATCCCGCCAAAGCGGCAGAGCCTCGACGACTACTATTTCCAAACCTTCGCGGACGCCTCGAACAGCCCCTTCCATGACGACCAATGGGCTGGCTGGCAATACGCCGTCGGCCCACAGACGTGGGTGACTGGCGAATTTCTGCCGCACCTGCCGGCTGCGTATTTCGATTACATCATGGCCCACGGCAAGCTCGCCTGTCCGAATCTTGAACGCATGGCCCTACCGACGCTGGAATACGTCCAGACCTGCTACGAGCGCGGCTTCCGCTCGCTGTGGCTGTGCAATGCGCGGTCGGGCGACATCGATCTGTTTGCGCCACAGGCCAAAGGGCAGGATGACAAACCCTGCACGCCCGAGACCACGGTCAACGCGAAGGTCCTCGACCTGCTGTTCAGCAAGCAGAAGAATGCCGGCCCGATAGAGCAGATCGTCTTGTCGGACAACATCGGCGTGAAGCCGGATGTCGTGAATCCCGCCAACGGCGGCAAGATGGATGAGCTGCAGGTGGTCGATGGGACCCTGCCGGGGCGCATCATCTATCGTCTGACCTCGGCTGGCGGGCCCTTCGCCCACGGCCTGGAGCTTGATCTGACCGCCCGTTTCACCGAGGCTGAGGGCAGCTCCATCGACATTGCGGTCGGGGTGGATCAGGCGCTGTTGACCACGGTGGCAACCTTGAAACGTGCGGATTTCTTCAAGACCAGTCATTACCCATGGAAAGCCTCGGCCCACCTGAAACTGGGCGAGACCATGCGCAACCAGAGCGCCTGCCTGCTGCAGATCACGGTGCAAGCCGCCGGAAAGAGCGACAACGTCGGAATCGAACACCTGCGCGTGTCGCAGCCCTGGTCCACGACCGGAGGTCATCCGGGCGGGGCTCCATTCACCATCAAACAGAAGCGTACGTTGCACCTGTGGACCCAGGACCGCGCGGTCCTCGAACGCATGGAGACGACGTACCGTCAACACGTGGGCGAAGATGCGACCTACCGCACATCCGCCGAATTGGCCGCGCAGGGACGTCTGCTCAGCGCCTACCGCACCTTGGCGGGCGAGCTATCCCAACTGCTGCCAGCGCGATTCGCGGTGCGCGGACAAGGCCCCTTGGGCCGCTATCCGGTATCCGTAAAACTCAGCGATGAGGATCAGGTTCTTCTGGTGGATCTGACCAAGGCCGGTCCGTCCGGATTCGCCTTCTCCGTAAAGACCGAAAAGCCCCAACGTTTCCAGGTGCGCGTTGCTGGTCTGCGCACTGGCGAAGCCTACAAGCTCAGTTCCACGGGGGTGAACTCATGGAGTCTCACGCCTCCCTCTGACCAGGCCGTTGGCAGCGGTTTCGACGGGTCGCAGGATGTTGAATTGGAAGCCCAACCGATCGACCCCCGCACCAAGTCCCTGCCCAGAAACCTGTCCGGCTCATATGCTGGCCCAACCGAAGGCGGTATTCTGATCGAAACCCAAGCGGACGGGTTGTGGCTGGACAATCCGATCTTCGTGCCGGTTGCCAAAGATGCTGTCTTCACGCGCGTGCAAAGCGGCTCGACTGGTTCGCCGGTCTCAGACAAACCCAAGAGCCGCGATCAAGTCGATCTGGTGATCGATGCCGCGGGTGTAGCGCAAGAGGTGCGCTCGACGTTTGGTGCCGTTACAGGCCGGATCAAGGCGTTCCATCCGCCAGTGATGAAGGGTGAACTCAGCAACGGCGTCATCGAACTCGATGATGGCGGACGCTACGAGTTCGCCAACCAATGGGGATTCACGACCCTCAAGGTTCCCGGCCTGAAATGGCGGACGCGATCGCACCGGGCCGAGGAGTTGGCGAAAGCGCTCGTCCCAGGGCTTGAAGTCCAACTGACCTTCTGTCCCTACGTCGTCAACCAGCGCCTGCCACGCATGATCAGTTTGACGCATGAGCGAAAGGTGGATCCCAATCTCGGGCCGAGCATCGTCTACGATGAAACCATGCAGTCTGGCTGGTTCCAAAATGGCTGGGACAGCACCATCGACATCGCCAGCACCGCCATGGTCAACACGGGCAAAACGTCCATGGCCATCACCATCACCGAGGCAAGGGGCGCGGGTGGATTCTTCCACCTCAATGGGCCATTCGACACCACCCCGTACAGGTCGCTGACCTTCTGGATCAACGGCGGGCCAAAAGGCGGACAGAAACTGAAGGTCATTCTTTATGAGGGCGCCCAGTTCCATCAGCTGCCGACACTGGATGCAAACACCTGGGTCAAGCATACGGTGAAGCTGGCCGACATCGGCGCTGAGAACCTGACCGACCTCTCGGCCCTGCGTTTTGTCGATCAGGGTGGGACGAGTATCGGCGCGACGTTCCACGTCGACGACGTGAGTTTTGGGCCGTAGAGAATTCCATTCCGCATTCACCTACAGGTTGATCGGGCCGCTTCGCTGAACTGCCCGACATCATCTCCCCGCTCAATCTGTAGGTGAAAAATCAGTAAACAAAGGCCTGGTTCCCGGCTAATCGACGCGCTCCATGCTGAGCACCGCTGATATGAATCACGTCGGTGAACTGACCGTAGAGCATTCAATGTCACAATCTTTGCGACAGACCAGGTCAGTCCGCTCAGTAGTATAAGAGCGACACTTCCGGCAAAGGGCTCTCCATGGTCGACCCATCCTTCTGGAACCTCCTCGTCAAGTCGGTCACCTCAGCGAGCTGGCTTGAACTGGCCGTCCTGCTCTTCCTGGTGCTGCTCTCGATCCTGTCCTGGGCGGTGATCATCCAAAAGGTGAACATGCTGCGCCTGCTCAAGCGCCAGCACCTGGTCTTCAACGACGTGTTTTCAACTGCCGCGCATTCCGGTGAGGTCGCCGAGCGTGGCCTCGGCACGGGTGGCCCATCCCTGCTCTACACCGTGTTCTCGGCCGGCATGCTGGCTCGGGCCCAGGCTGTACCAGATCCGGCCCTGACCACAGCAGCGATTGGCGATCATCTGCCATTGCACTCGTCACGTGATCCCGATGAGCGCATTCGTCTGGTGATGGAACACGCGCTCAAATCCGAGATGCAGCGCCTCAATCGACACCTTCAGTTCCTCGCCTCGGCCGGCAGCGCCTCGCCCTTCATCGGCCTGTTCGGCACCGTCTGGGGCATCATGGGGACCTTCCAGACCCTGGGTAACGCCAAGAGCGCGAGTCTGCAGGTGCTTGCTCCGCCGATTGCCGCTGCCCTGATCGCCACCGCCGCCGGTCTCGCGGTCGCCATCCCAGCGGTCATGGCCTACAACTGGATCACCGCCCGCCTCGACGAAGAAGAGGAGGGTGCCACCTGTCTGATGGAGCGTCTGGTCCATCTGGTTCGAGCCAACCGATCGCAGGCTGACCAGGGCTTGACTGCGCTTCCCACCAACCCCGCCTGAGGACGACCACATGGGGCTCAACGTCAGCAGTGGTCGCAGGCGCCGGGCGATGGCTGAGATCAATGTCACCCCATTGGTCGATGTGATGCTGGTCCTGCTGGTGATCTTCATGATCACCGCGCCGGTCCTGCAGGAGGGGTTCCAGGTCGACATCCCTCAGGCGAGCGAAACGCAGTCCATCGCCGTGGCGGACGCTCGCATGATCGTGATCGCCAAGGGCGGCGAGGTCCTGCGGCCTGACGCGACCTCGACGGATGAATCCTATGCCAAGCTATCCGAGCTGGTCGACGACCTCACCGCCTGGAAGAACGCACGGGAAGCCACGCCCGGCAGCGCGGGCACGGCCCCCGTGGTGGTCATCGTGGGCGACAAGGACGTGCGCTACGAACGGCTGATCCAAGTGTGGAATGCCGCGCTGACCGCCGGGATCACGCAGCTGAGCTTCCAGCTGACCCCGTCTGCCGTTCCCTGACCCATGCGGCGATACGCCATGACCGATGCTCCTGGTTCCGTGATCCCCTCCACGGCGACGACGTCGCGGTTGCGGAGCTTCGTCGCCTGGTCGCTGATCCTGCATGCTGGCGCCGTGCTGGCCTGGGGGGTCCCTGCCCTGCTGAGCCAACATGCCGCGGACCGGTTGGAGCAAACCACAAAGGCCTGGGCCAAACAACTGAACACCGAAACGGTCAAGGCCAAGTCCTTCGCCGCCGAGCAACTCCTCGCCCGCTCCCGTCAGCGCGTTGATGAGCAGCTCAGGCAACAGCTCTCCAAGCTCACGCAGGCCCTGCCGGAAGCGCAGCGCGAAGCCGTATGGTCACGCGTGTCAGAAGACCTCGCCAAGACCCGGCATGCCATGGCCCAGGCCTTGACCGATGGCAAGGCCACCCAACAGGGCCTGCACAGCCTGGCCGCCCAATTGCAGCGCGAATTGGTGGAGCGGCTGGACCACTACCTGCAGGCCGAGGCTGCGAGTGCAATCACCACCGAATTCCTTGGTGCCGTCGACCAGCGCATGGCTCCCGAACTGGCCCAGTCGCTGCGGGCCACGGTCGATCGTGAGATCCTCAACTCCGTGCAACAGCAGGCCAATAAACTGGTGGCAGAACAGCGGGACGCTGCGCGGAAACAACGACAAGAAGCGTCGCAGGCGGCCCGCGAAGCGTGGCACCTGGTCAGAGGTGCCCGGGACGATGTGCGGTATGCCCGGAAAACTCCCGCTGACATTGCCCCGCGGCTCGCTGCAGCCGCCACCTGCTTGGATCAGGCCATCGCCCACACCACCGACCTTGATCCAACCATGGGGCAGAGTCTGACCACGGCCAAGGACGCCGTTCTGGTGGCGCAGCGTGTGCTTGCGGCCGCCGACCAGCCCCAGGACCCCACCCCACCCGCCACCGCCGCCATCAGCCAGGCGCAGACGGCGGTCGATGCCGCCATAGCCAGTCTGGGAAAGGACGACGGACGGGAGGCGTTCGTCAGACAAGCCGTGAAGCAGACCATCGACCAGCACCTGCGGACCAGCCTTGAACAGACCTTCGCTGCCACCTTTCGTTCTGAAACCCTGCCTCGGCTGAAACCGACGATCGCCAACCGACTGTCCGCACAACTGGCGGCGGCCGGCATCACCGATCCGGCGCTGGTCGAGGCCGTCACCACCAGGGCCACGGAACTGCTCGCTACCCGGGTACCGGAACTGGCACAAATCGGCGGGCAGGTCAGCACGCGCTTCGCCGACTTCGCCCCGGCAAGGCTTGCCTCTACCAATGCCGAGATGACGCAGACCTCTGCGGCACCGTCCTCCCCGCTTGGAATCACATTGCAGGAGCAGCAGGAATCACTGATCGCCACGGCAACACGCAAGATGAGCGAGGTAAACGGCCGCCGCAATCTGGAGCATCAGGTTGGACGAACCACCAACGCCTCCAGCGCTCCGGACGAGCAGGCCACCAACGTCCGCGAACGCGTCGGACGACTGGCTGACGGCTTGCGCCAGGGCCGCATCGGTCATCTGCAGCCCCTGGATCTCGGGACGGTGCGTAGCGAGGTCCTGGATCGCTCACGGTTGGTCGTCCACAGCCCGGGGGTCTTCAGCGCGGATGCGTATCGCGAGAAGGCTACCATGATCGACCAGCGCGGCACCGTGAAGGGCGAGACCTGGCGCCTAACCGACAGCGTCGGCGCGGTCAGCCAGGCCGAACGGACGGTTGCGACCGTGCCCGCCCGGTCGATCGGCCCAGCACACACCCCCCTTCCAACCCTGAGTCAGGCCGGACCTTTCACGCCGACCTTCCCCAGCATCGCCTTCGCCTCTGCACCATGCCTGCCGCAGGACTTCACCTTGGATGGCACCGCTGAGAAATGGACCGGCGTTCCCGTCATCACCCTCAATCGTGAATGGGGAAACGACGCCTCGGTCCAGACCATGCAGGTAGGCTGGCGCGCGGATGGGTTGTATCTGCGCTTCGTGGTGATCGACCCGGATCGGCGAATCACCAAGGCTTCCGCGGCGAACTTCTGGGAGTCTGACACCATTGAAACCTGGGTCGACTGCCAGAATGCAAAGGTCACGCATCGGTCCCGTCACACTGGCCAACAGTTCTGGGTCTGGCCCAGTGGGGCCACCGACCAGCCAGCGGTAACCGGCGGCGAAGCGCGGATCGAGAAGCGTGGGGGCCAGGTCGAAGTCTCCGCCTTCACCTCCGAGCAGTTACCACGGGTGACGACGTTGACCCCCACGGGGTGGACCGTCGAATTCCGCCTGTCTCCGGCCATCCTGATCGATGCCGAACTCGGTCCTGGCCGAATCATCGGCCTCAACGCCTACGTCACCACCATGGCCGGCACCAACTGGTATTGGTCGGCAGGGAAGAAGGCCAACACCTGGTACCAGCCAGACACCTGGGGCGATCTGTTGCTGGCGGGTTCCGACGGCGTGCTTGAGTTGTCCGACGCCACCGCTCCGCTGGTGGTCGGCCGGCCCCTGCGCCTGCGCGTGCGCGACAGCGACATGGATCTCGCTCCCGACCATGCGGATCGGGTCATGGTCACTTTACGGCCGTCACACGGCAGTGAACAGATTGCCATCCTCGAAGAGACGGGTCCGGCGACCGGCGTCTTCGAAGGCGCGGTCAGCACCGCCCTCGCCCTGGATGACGATCAGCCAGGAATGCTCGCCCTCTATGCCGGCGAACGGATTGATGTCATCTACACCGATCAGGCGCGCAGCAACGGAGCGCGCAACGCCGAGGTTCGCCTGTCGTCGACCGTGTCCTCCCCCGTCGCCGCGCGACACCGCTCGCCGTAACGACTTCACTTCCTGAGCCTCTCATCCTCTTATTGCTGGTTCCGGCCTCCTGCGCTCGGACCATGCTACAGCCGGTCGCAGGAGACGTCGCCCTGCAACGCAAGGCCCGTGCCTCGCGGGCGAAGCGAACCGCTACGTGACGCTCGCACCAGGCTGCAGCGACCCCGGGTGTATACCCCAGCAGAGCGTCAGGGCGAGACCGCATTCCCAGGAGAGTCGGAGGCAGCGCCTGCTTCCGGGGCCAACGGCACCTGCTCATGGGTGGGATGGGGAGCCCCCCCGTTGCGCTCGTTGTGTTCGATGCATAGTCCCCCTTCAGCATGACCCGGCGAATTATCCACAGCGACTGACCCGACACGCCCGGCGCTTGGCCTTTTCTGGCTACCCGCGTCCGAGCGGGTGGCCTTTTCTTTTTTGCGGAACCCGACCATGAACCCGATCGAGATCTACGACACCACCTTGCGCGACGGCTCCCAGGGGGAGGGCGTCAATCTCTCGCTGGCCGACAAGCTGGCCCTGGCCAAGGCCCTGGACGGCCTGGGCGTGGCCTTCATCGAAGGCGGCTGGCCCGGCTCGAACCAGACCGACGAGGCGTTCTTCACCCAGGTCAAGGACCTCGGTCTGACCACCGCCAAAGTCGCGGCGTTCGGCTCGACCCGACATGTGAAAAACGCCCCGGACCAGGACCCCAACCTGCTCAAGTTGGTCGCGGCGGGCGCGGATGTGATCTGCATCTTCGGCAAGACCTGGGATCTGCACGTCACCGACGCCCTGCGCGTGCGGTTGGAGGACAATCTGGAGATGATCCGCAGCTCAGTGGCGTATCTGCGCCAGACCACCGGCAAACCGGTGTTCTATGATGCCGAACATTTCTTTGACGGTTACAAGGCCAACCCGGCCTACGCCCTCGACACCGTCGCTGCGGCCTTTTCGGCGGGAGCGACCCGCATCATTCTCTGTGACACCAACGGTGGCAGCCTGCCCGACCAGGTGGTGGCCGGGATCCGTGCGGTACATGCCCGCCTGCCCGAGGCCGTGATCGGCATCCACGTGCACAACGATGGCGGCCTAGCCGTGGCTAACACCATGGCCGCGGTTCAGGCCGGTGCGAGCCAAGTCCAAGGCACCATCAACGGCATCGGTGAACGCTGCGGCAATGTCGATCTGACCACGGTTATCGCCAACCTGGAAGCCAAACTCGGCCATCCGTGCCTGCCGCCGGGCCGGCTCGAACGCCTGACCGAGACCAGCCGCCTGGTATGGGAGCGCATCAACGTGGTCGGGCCGGTGAATCAGCCCTACGTCGGCCGCGCAGCCTTTGCCCACAAAGGCGGGGTCCATGTCAGCGCGGTGCAACGCAACGCCCTGACCTATGAACATCTGAAACCCGAACAGGTGGGCAATACCCGGCGCATCCTGATCAGCGAGTTGTCGGGACGTTCCAATGTCCAGGCCAAGCTCGCCGGCCGCTATCCGCAGCTCACCGATGCGGACGTGGTGAAGGTCGTACTCGATGCGGTGGTCAGCCGCGAGAGCCAGGGCTACAGTTACGAGGCGGCCGATGCCAGCTTCGACCTGCTGGTGCGTCGCCACCTCGGCGTGTACCGGCCTGCGTTCTCGCTGGTCCATTACCGGATCCACGGCCTGGGCACCCCGGGCGATTGTCGCGATCTGGTCGAAGCCACGGTGAAGATCACGGTCGGTGACACCCCGCGACTGTGCGTGGCGGAGGGCCATGGCCCGGTGGACGCCCTCAATCACGCCCTGACCGAGGCCCTCGCCCCGGCCTATCCGCAACTCAAGGATCTCAGCCTGATCGACTACAAGGTGCGGGTGGTGGACAGCGCCGACGGCACCGCCGCCAAAGTCCGCGTGCTGATCGAAAGCCGCTATCACGGCACCACTTTGGGTACCATCGGGGTCAGCGAGAACATCATCGAGGCCTCATGGCAGGCGTTGGTCGAGGCGGTGGAGGCGGTTCTGCAATAGAGATTGCCACCCTCTGGTCGTCCGCTCGTCCTGTGATAGCCCACGTGCATGTGGTCGTATACCTGAGCGTTCTTGGGAATGACCATTGATGGCTATGCTCCCTCCACCCGGACGACCGGACTCACACGTATAAAAAATGAGGCGCTGATTATGTACCCCCCCGAACTCACTGATCCCATCCGCGCCGAGGTGAAAGCCATCGGCATGGACGAATGCACCACCGCCCAGGCGGTCGACGCGGCCCTGGCCAAGCCCGGGACCAGTCTGATCTATATCAACAGCGTGTGCGGCTGTGCCGCAGGCGGGGCCCGGCCCGGCCTGAAGCTCGCGCTCAGTTCCAGCACGCGCACCCCGACCCAGGCCCTGACCGTGTTTGCCGGCGTTGATCGCGAGGCCACCGCCGCGGCGCGCAACCACTTCCCTGAATTCCCCTCCAGCAGCCCGAGCGCCGCGCTGCTCAAGGATGGCGAGGTGGTGTGGTTCCTGCACCGGCACCAGATCGAAGGCCGCAGCCCGCAACAGATCGCCGACCAGTTCCTGACCGCGTTCGCTACTCACTGCTAAGCATTTTAGCGTACCTGGGCACGGTAGGTTGTCACCCTGCCGCTGGCAAGGTCAGGGTCAGGGTTGAACCCTGGCCCTGACCGGCGCTGGTGAGGGTCAACGTGCCACCCATCAAACCCGCCATGCGTCGACTCAGAGCCAGACCCAATCCGGTGCCTTCGTAGCGCCGCGATGTGCTGCCATCGACTTGGGTGAACGGCGTGAACAGCCGACCCTGATCCACCGGATCAATGCCGATGCCGGTGTCCTCGACAGCGACGGCGATGATTCCGCCGACCTGACCAATGCGCAGCGTGACCGCGCCCTGGGACGTGAACTTGAGCCCATTGCCGACGAGATTAAACAGGATGCGGCGCAACAACTCGCGATCCGCCAGGGCTCGGCCGGTACCGACGAGGGTGAGCGCAAGCCCCGCCCCCTGCGCCCGAGGAAGCAACGTCCTCAGCACCTCATCTGCCACCTCCGCGACCTCCACGGACGTCAACTGCGGCTCCATGCGCCCGGCCTCGATCTTGGACAGGTCGAGGATGCCATTGATCGTCTCCAGCAGCCGCTGGGCCGAGGACTGGGCGGTAGCCAGCAGATCTTGACGCTGTGATTCGGCCACCGCGTCGAGTCCGTCTCGCGCCAGATCCAGGGCGAGCAG
>JBILDK010000401.1:0-3209 GCA_044352625.1 Planctomycetota bacterium | reverse complement strand
CAAGTTCATTCTGCCGTTGAATGAGGACATTCTGCTGTGCCAGCCAGGCGGCCATCTCCACCCGTTGCCGGGCATGGGAGCGCACCTGATCCCGGCCGCTGAGGCGCTCCTTTTGGTCCGCTTCAGTTGGTCGCTTGGGGCGTATGATCGAAACGCCCCAGTCACCGTTTCCAGCAGGATCAGGCTCGGTATTGGCCAAAGACAGCAGCCACGCAGGTTGGTGCCAAGCCATCTTCACAGCCGGAACAACCACCCCCATGGCGCTGGCATAGCCGGCCGTCACCACGATCCGCCCCGACGATTCGAGCGGCGTACGAAGGACACTGGCCGCGACACCGCAAGAAGCACCCACCGGGGCCAGGGCCAACCGCCCCACAGGAACAAGGACAAAGCCAGTCAGGGAACGCCCGACGAGTTGCGCAATCCAACCGAACGGCTTGTCTTGTAATACATTAGATAGATCATCGCTAGTTTCCATCACATCCCTACCGATGCCAGCGAGCCCGAAATCCCACAGCACATCTCTACCGGACCAGCGCATGCAATCGCTCATCCAGGCGCCCTGGGTTTTCCAATATCCCGCGGTCGCCATCGGCGCAGTAACCTCCCATCCATCAGCAAAGCCGTTTCCTGCACCGCGGAAAGTCGGGACAAAACCCGGGATCCATTGGAAGTCCCAGCGGTTGCCGCGGTGATCGGTCAACTCTCCCTGCCAATAGAGATCACTCATCTGGGAAGTGCTGCTGACCACCGGGTGGCGGGGTTCGCCATCCCGGGATCGGGCGCTGCAGGAGCACATCACAACGACAGCGGTGGTCAGACCTACCAGCCCAGGGATGCTCGGCTTCATGGCAATACCCTTCAGGGGGAGGAGACCTACGCATGATACCCTCCACAGCAGGAGATCCAGGAGCCGTGGCACCGTGCTGTCACGGCTCTGAGCGGGCACGGGTCTTTGAACCCGAAAAACGCAGTTGATGGTTGATGGTTCATGGTTGATCCTGAAAAACGTGGTTGGTGGTTGGTGGTTAGTGGTTGGTGGTTGGGGACTGCATCACAGCGCGTTGCGCCCCTGTTTCCCACCACCGACTGGGAGATCCGAAGCGGCGCCGCAATGTGTTGTCCCCCAACCACCAGAACCCAACCACCAACCACCAAGTGCGACAGGCAGGTTGATGGTTCCGACACCGTGAATTGCAGCGTTGTATCCGCGTACCCAACGGGTGAACGCCACTCGCGCTGTAAAACCGTGGCTCGAAACCATGAACCACTCACTATGAACCATCATCCGCGACGTTTGGGTTTATGGCTGACGCGGTGGTTTGGGACAGGCTCCACCTTGATTACAGCGCTGATCATCCTTTCCGAATTTTCTTGTCGTGAAAACCTTGAACCTGACTGTCGCAGTTGGTGGTTTGTGGTTGGGTTCTGGTGGTTGGGGGACAGCACCTTGCGGCGCCGCTGCGGATCACCCATCCGGTGCCGGACAACACCATCACAACGCATTGCGATGCAGTCCCCAACCACCAACCACTAACCACCAACCACGTTTTTCGGGTTGAATCACAGGTCGTGCTAGGTTCAGCGATTGGCTGGGCGTTCACTGCCGACCCGTTCGAGGAAGCGCTTCACCGGCGCAGCGCCGAGGTCTGACAGGCGTGGCAGCAGGTCGCGGGCGATGGGCCGCAGCGGCGTCGGGCTGAGCCACGGACTGTCGAAAATCAGGGCGGTAAGCCGGGACTGCAGCACCGGGTCCGCATCAACCGCGACCGTTCCTGCCGCCTGCCGGCGCAGGCGCTCGACCAGCACCCCCAGATCCACCGGCAGCGTGCTGCGCTCGGCGCGTACCAGAGCCGCACGCACCAGGGCGACATCGCTGGTGGTGGCGATGGTCCCCAGCCACGTGGCCACCACCTCATGGGGATCGCTCATCAGGCGCAAGGCGACCTCGCGCTGTGCCCATACCGGGGTCCCCGCCAGGGTCGGGGCAAACCGCGCCCGCACATCGCCCGTCGCCAACAGCCGTCGTACCAGCATACGAGCCCAGGGTACCGGTGAGTCTGGAGACTCGGCCAGAGTCACCAGCCGCGACCAGTCCTCGTTGGTCGGTTCCGCCAGAGGCAACAGCGACCGGGCCAAGGCAGCCAGCGCCGCGCCAGAATCCGCCATGGCCGGTGTTGGCGGAGCGCCCGTAGCGAGGCCTTCACTGATCACCCTGCGCAGGGTCTTGGCATCGCCGCGACCCCAACCATCAGGCCGGGTCGGCTCGATGCCCGAGGCGACCCACTCCAAACGCAGCTCGCCGCCCGCGGCGGGCGCCGCCGCCCAGGCCAGGACCAGGGCCTCGTCGTCGGCGCGCAACCCACAGAATACCGTGCCATCCTGCGGCAGCGCCACGGCCGGAGCGACCGCGGCAAGGCCATCTCCCAATCCCGGCACAAGCAGGTAACGTGTCCCGCCAGGACGTACCGCCAGCACCCCGACCTCATCGATCGACAAGGGTTCGGACAGCAATCCGGCCAGGCTTCCGCCACCGAGCATGAGTGGAATCTGCATGCCGCTCCCCAGGCGCACCAAATCGGTCAGGACTGCAGGATCGAAGGCGGCGGGGGCGGCGACCAGGGACGGATCCCAGGGTCCGGCGGGGAGGCAGAGGACCGGCCACACACTGGCGAACTCACCTAGGCTGCGCCCAGCCTGGGTGGCGTCACTCGCGCATGGTAGGCCCAGCGCACCCCAGCGCAGACCCCGGGGCCAGCAGCCCGCCGCTGGACCCAGCCACCCCGGCGCGGGCAGTGCGCTCGGTCCGGGGACGATGATCGGCAGGGTCGCCTCCCAGCCACCCCGGCCAAGCTGACGCGGTTCCCGCTGGCTTAGGACCAGCACTGCCTGGACCGGGGCCTCAAGCACATCCCCCAACCGGTCGAGGTCCGCACGGCTGGGCCAGGCGCCCTCGCCTGCCAGAGCGACACAAGCCAGGGCTGCCTTGGCGGGGATTGCCGGAATCACGCCGGTCCGCGCACCGCCTACCGCGCCTTCAACGGTGTAGGTCAAGGACGTCGAGCCAATCGGCAGGGTCCAGGTTACCTGACTGGTGCCATCGAAGCGGTCGCTGACCAGTGGGGCACCCGGTTCGCCGTGGCTCGGGACCAGGCGCAACCCGGCACCCGTTGCAGGCGGCCCGACTACGATCACCGCAACCTGCACCG
>JBILDK010000399.1:0-3212 GCA_044352625.1 Planctomycetota bacterium | reverse complement strand
CCATCGCCGTCGACAGCCCGGCGGCCCGGCTGGCCACCGATCCCTTCGCCCGGCTCGACCGTGTGTCCCAACTGCACAGCGCCGCCAACGGCAAGCTGCTGCAGGCCTGGATGCCCCTGCTCGAACAGGAAGCCATGCTCGCCCGCTTGCCGATGCCGGTGATCACTTCTCAAACGATCACCAATCGGGCGGCGCTCGTGCAGGAGTTGATACAGGTGCGCAACCAGGGTTGGGCGATGAACGACCACGAGAACCATCCCGACATCCAGACCGTCTCGGTGCCGGTGTTCGATGGCCTCCATCGCTGTGTCGCTGCCTTGGGTCTGTCGGACGTAGCGGAACGGATTGACCCTAAACAGGGCCTGCCGGTGCTGCTGCGGGAATCCAAGGATCTGACGCGCCGGATCGCCGGCGCCGACATCCCCTGATCGCCGGTCATCCTTGATCCGACAGGTATACCACTCAATCCAATCACAGATTGGCTGTATGGTTGACCTGGGCCAGAGCGGTGGCGATGCCCAGGCCAAGACCCGTGCCGCCCCCGGTGATGAGGGCAACGCGATTGCCGCGTTGGAAGAGTGATGTCTTGATTGACTCGGATGCACAGTGAGAGCCGATTCTATCAGCCAGGGCTGGAGCCACAGGGGTAAATTGCGTAGTCGAGGACATAATCACGGCGCGCAGCATTTCAGGGCTGACGCCATTGCGCGGCGACGACCGGCCCAGGACCGAGGCAGGCTCCTGGATAACGGTTCCGGATGATCAATGCGATAAGTCTTGTTTCGACGATCACATGGGTTGGCCCCAAGGGCGTTAGCCGCAAATGGAGTGAAATGGACGCTTCGTGGCATCAGAGCTGGATGACCAGACGGTGCCGCTCCCTGACCATCCGGGCGTGCTGATCCGG
Source organism: Planctomycetota bacterium (assembly GCA_044352625.1). Classification (GTDB taxonomy): domain Bacteria; phylum Planctomycetota; class UBA11346; order UBA11346; family UBA11346; genus JAKLKR01. The sequence goes on along the minus strand of JBILDK010000399.1, from coordinate 2,305 downwards.
CTGGGGCGAGGCCATATCGTCCTCGTCACCTCACTGGTTGGTGTCGCCCACGACGCCCGCGCGATCGCCGATCTCTACCAGCGCCGATGGGGAATCGAGACAGCCTACCGGGAAGCCAAGGGGGGCATGGACTGAATGTAACCATCCGATAAGGCCATTTCCAACCCGAATCAGGTTCTGACCGGGTATGCGACCGCGCTGTTGCCGGCGCAATTGGCTGGGGTCATGGCGGCGTAGTCGGTATCGCCTGCGTGGCAGCGGGGGATGACGTGGCGCAGCCAGGCGCGGGGTTCGATCTTGGCGAGGCGGCAACTTTCGAAGATGGTGAAATTGGTGGCGGCCCAGGTGGTGGCGTCTTCGCTGCCGATGAAGTACCAATTCTTGCGACCAATGACGACTGGTCGCAGGACGCGCTCGGCTTGGTTATTGTCGATGGGGAGGTCGCCGCGCGCCGTGTAGATGGTGAGTCCGTCCCAGCGATTGAGCACATAGGCGAGGGCTTTGCGCATCGTGCTGGCGTGGTCGTAGCGCGGCAGTGCGTCGACGCAGGCGGCGTGAATGCCGTCGAGGATGGGGGTGGCGTCCTGCTGACGTCGTCGCTGTCGTTCGGAGGGCTCCGCGCTGCGCGTGTCGCGCTCGATCTGGTACAGGGCTTGGATGCGATCGAGCAGATTTTTCGCGACGAGGTCGCCCTGGTCCCCTGGGATGACGAAGTCGCGTCGGGCGTGGGCCCAGCAGATGAGGCGGATGATGCCGGCTTCGGCGGCGATGGTGTCGTACGGTCGATAGCCGTCGGCCATCCAGTGGGTGAAGACCCACCCCAGCGTGTCGCCGGGGGTGCCGTCATCAGGCGGACCTTTGGCGACCTCGGTCGGGGCCGCACCGGTGAGCGGTAGGCCCAAGACCTGACGCAATTCGTTGCCTCCCCGGCCACCGACATGGAAAAAGGCCTGATTGCCGCCCACCCAGGCCCACAGCGTTCGCCGGCCATCCAGCGTTGGCAGCGGCGTTTCATCGACATGAACAAACGCACGCGCCAAGACCTGGGTTCGAATCGCGGCGGCGATGGGGGACATGAACGCCGAGAATCGCCCAGCTAGGTCTGATAGTTGCGCATCGGACAGATCCGACCCCATCGCCCGGAAGTCGGCCAGCATGCGACCGAACGGCAAACCCATGACGTACTTCCGGTACATCGCTTCGATGACCACGTCGTCGGAGTATTTTCCCTTCGGGACGAGCGTCGGCGGTAGCGGCGCAATAAAGGCCACCTCGCGCGTGTCCGGCAATCCCCAGCGCTCGCGTTTGCAGATCTGCCGCACCAGCTCGGACGCAATATAATGCTCCCGCTCGCTGGTCTCGTATCCCAGCAGCGCGAGGAGCGTGCCGTCTGCAGCGATGCGCTCGCTCGGCGGAGCCTCGATGACGACCTCAACCGTTCGCAGGCTGCGGTTGACCGGGCGGCGACCGCCTCCGTTCTTCGCCTTCTGCTGGCCGTCGGGGCCACGGCCTTTCTTGGCATTGCGCGTGTCAGCGGCCGATTGCTCGGCCGATTGCACCTGGGCTTCCTGCTGCTCGGCGACGACCTGTGCGGCATCGGTATCGGCACCAGCAACCGTCGTCACCGGTGCGGTCAGAAAGCTCTCCTGCTGCGCAGCGCCATGATCCTGGGTCGCTGGTCGGCGTTCGCTCTTTGCCCCGTACACCATCCGCGTCAGCCAGATGTTCTTCGCCTCGAGATGCTGGACCAAGACGGTGAAGTCCTGCACCTGTGCACGCAGGGACATGACTTCCTGCTCAAGCGAAACGAATGGAGGCGGGGTCGTGGACACCCCTGTATTCTCAAGCGCGGGACGTCATCTGCACGATTATTCTGAACAGGGCCCTGCCCGACAACAGAACGAGGCCCGCTTTACCGGCCGTGGCGTGACAGGACCGTGCGGTCGCGCACCACGATCCCATCCAAAATGAGCTGCCATTCAGTGAGCGTCAGTTCAATCGCCGAGGCGACACCGTTGTGACCCACAGCGCGTGGTACCTGAAATCGCCCCACGCTCAGGCGTTTGGTCACCAGCCAATACCCATCCCGATCCCAGCACAGCATTTTGAGACGCGATGGATCCCGGCCCACAAACAGGAACACGTCCCCGGTCATGACCTCGCGCAGCAGGCGCTGCTGCACCACGGTGACCAAGCCATCAATCCCCTTGCGCATGTCCACGGGCTCGCCGCACAGCCACAGCCGACGATTCGCCAGCGCGATCACGACCGCCCCTCGCGCAGACCACGCAGCACCGTCACCACG
>JBILDK010000400.1:0-3212 GCA_044352625.1 Planctomycetota bacterium | reverse complement strand
CCGCGGGCAAGCCGTGGATGAACAAGATGCGCGCCAACGAGCCCAAGCACCAGATCGAGACGACGGGCCGCGATCTGCGCAAGATGATGAAGTGGATCAAGTCCACCGAAATCCGGAAGTAAACGCGGTCTGGATCCGTTGTCCCTTCCGCACCCCGCGCCCGTGGCGCGGGGTGCGGTCTTGTGTACCTCCGGGCTTCCTGAGGCGCGCCTGTGCGCACACTCCCGCCCATGACCGACAAGCCTGCCTATCTCGTCCTTGATCTCGAATCCGTGGTGGATGGCCGCCTGGTGCAACTCGTCCGTTATCATGACGAGCCAGGCCTGACTCCGGCAGAGGCCGTGGCCAAGTACCGGGCGCTGCTGCGCGAGCAGACCGGCGGCAAGAGCGACTTCGTGCCCGGCACCTTCCATGTGCCGGTGTCGGTGGCGGTGGCCAAGGTCAGCGCGTCCTACGAACTGCTCGGGCTCACCACCCTCGACCGGCCGAAGTTCCGGCCCCAGGTCATCAGCCGGGCCTTCTGGAAGGGCTGGGTCAAGCACAACCAGCCGACCCTGGTGACCTTCAACGGGCGCGGTTTCGACCTGCCGGTGCTCGAACTCGCGGCGATGCGCTACGGCATCAGCGTGCCGCAGTGGTTCAACGCCGCGGGCAACCAATACCAGCAGCCGCGCAACCGCTTCAACACCGCGGCGCACCTGGACCTCCAGGATTTCTTTTCAAACCAGGGGGCGATGCAGCTCAATGGCGGCCTCAATCTGATGGCGCGGCTGGTGGGCGGCGCGGGCAAGATGCACACCCAGGGCGACATGGTGCAGGAATTGTGGGAACGCGGCGAGCGCGAGCGCATCGATGACTACTGCCAGACCGATGTCCTCGACACCTATCTGCTGTTCCTGCGCAGCCGGGTGATGCTGGGCCTGATCGACACCGAGCGCGAGCGTCAGCTCTATGACCAGGCGCGCGCCCTGATCGACCAGCTCAGCACCCACAGTCTGGCGCTGCAGGAATACCTGCGCCACATGCGTCCGGCCCTGGTGCCGGGCGATGACGACGATGTCTTCGCTCCCTGAGGGCCTTGAGAAAAAGCTAGCCGACGTCCCCGACGCGCCCGGCTGCTACCTCTACAAGGACGCCGATGCGCGGGTGATCTACGTGGGCAAGGCCAAGAGCCTGCGCAAGCGCGTGGCCACCTACTTCCAGAAGTCTGCCGACCATCCCGCCAAAACCCTGCGCCTGGTGCAGGAGGTGGTCGATGCGGAGTTCATCGTGCTCGGCAGCGAGGTCGAGGCCCTGGTGGTCGAGAACCGCCTGATCAAGGAATTGCAGCCACGCTTCAACATGCGCCTGAAAGACGGCAAGGAGTTCCCCTTCCTGGCGATCTCGCGCGAGGAGTTCCCGCGGGTGTTCATCACCCGCAATCCCGACGAGCCCCAGGCCGACCTGATCGGGCCGTTCACCAGCGCCAACGACCTGCACCGCGCCTACCATTTCCTGCAACGCACGTTCCGTTTCCGCACCTGCGACCTCGACCTCCATGAGTCCGATCCGGGCCGCCGGCATTTCCGCGCCTGCCTCAACTGGCACATCAAGCGCTGCTCGGCGCCCTGCACCACGCGCATCGACGCCGCCGGCTATGGCGCCGACATCCGCGCCCTGCGCGCCTTCGTCGGCGGTCGGGGTGCGGCGCCGGTGGTGGCCGAGCTGGGCGAGCGCATGAAGGCGTGCTCCGCCGAACAGCGCTACGAGGACGCGGCGCGGCTGCGCGACCAGATCCAGGCCATCGGCCGGCTCAAGGAGCGCGGCGACCTGCGCCATTACGCCGACGATGGGGCGGCGCCGGTGATCGACCTGCACGCCGGTCTCGCCGCCCTGCACCAGGCCCTCGGGCTGGCGCGTCCGCCGCAGATCATCGAGGGCTTCGACATCGCCCACCTGCAAGGTCAGCACGTCGTCGCCAGCCTGGTGCGCTTCGTCCAGGGCGTACCGGACAAGGACGGCTATCGGCGCTTCAAGGTGAAGGTGCAGACCAATGACGATTTCGCGGCGATGGAGGAAGTCGTCGGCCGCCGGTACCGCCGGCTGGTCGAGGAAGGCCAGGTGATGCCTGACCTGGTGATGATCGACGGTGGCCACGGCCAGGTCGGCCGGGCGATGGCGGCGATCACCGCCGCCGGCGCGACCCCAGGCGCGGTGATCGGCTTGGCCAAGAAGGTGGAAACCATCATCCGCAGCGATGGCAGCGAACTGCGCCTGTCGAAGCGCGACCCTGGACTCAAGCTGCTGATGTACGTGCGTGACGAGGCGCACCGCTTCTGCCGTCGCTATTTCCACCTGTTGCAGCGGCAGGTGCTGGTCGAGGATTGACGCTCAGGGCGCCAACACGCCCGCCAGGAAGTCGTTCATCGCCGCGATCGAGCGGCGTTCGGCGTCGGGGTGGTAGTCCACCGCCGGGATCGTGGCGTGCAGCTCACGGGCCTTGGGATTGCTGAAGGCGTGCAGCGCAGTGCCGTAGATCTCCATGCGCCAGTCCGCCTTGGCGGCGAGCATCTCGCTGGAGAACGCCGCGACATCGGCAGGTGGTACCATCGGGTCGGCCCCGCCGTGCAGGACCAGCAGCCTGGCCTTGAGGACGTCTACGATGGCCGGCGCCGCGGTCTTGAGCTGTCCGTGGAAGGACACCACGCCGCGCAGGTCGGTGCCGGCGCGGGCGAGCTCCAGGCCGACCGTGCCGCCGAAGCAGAACCCGACCACGGCGAGACGGGTGGTGTCGACGCCAGGAACCAAGGCGAACTGCGCCAGACCCGCTCCGGCGCGACGCACGACCAGGGCGCGGTCGCTGCGGAAAGGCTTGGCCCATTCGCCGGCCTGCGCGGGATCCTCAGTGACCTTGCCCGCCCCGTACATGTCGCAGGCTAATGCGGCGTAGCCCTGCTCGGCCAGTTCTGCGGCACGGCGCTTGGCGTAGTCGTTGCATCCCCACCACTCGGGCACGACCAGCACGCCGGCCAGGGATGCCGGCTTGGGCTCGGGCAGATAAAGCGTCCCGGCCAGGGCCGTATCGCCATCGGCATACGACGTGGGGTGGGTGGTGACCGCCGCCGACAGCGGCAGGCACAGGACCAGAGCGAGAAGCAGGGTGCGCATGGCCAGCTTTGTGCCCCAGCCACCACCCGGTCAACCGCCGGGACATCTCTTCGGGTCATGGCCAG
>JBILDK010000398.1:0-3223 GCA_044352625.1 Planctomycetota bacterium | reverse complement strand
CGTGCCCAGGCATGGGGTATTCACCCCTCTGTTCATGGAGCGACGGGTGTGATGATCGTCTCAGCGGCAGGTCAGCTCCCGTGATCATCACGTACCTCATGTGCTTAGAGTTGACGGCATTTGGGGTCCGGATTTCAGGAAAAACGACGGTGTCGCTGAGCGGCCTGCGCGCGAACAGCGGTGGTCTTTTGGCGGCGACTGGCGCTGAGCGCAGATTCTATAGACGGCGTCCATGATGGCATTGGTCGGGTGATCGGTTGAGCAATTCCGTTGGCATGGGGAACGTGGTATGTATTGAGCTCTGGCTATATTCCGCATCCCGGTACAAGAAGGATAGTCATGCAGCCGCCCAAAATCATCAAGCCGATGGTCTCCTTCATGCTGTTGGAGCGCAGCATTGTCCGGCAAAAAAAAGCCGAAGATGCGTTGGCGATGAGTCGCATCCGCCATCATGGACTGCTCCAGGAATCACGGCTTCTACATAAGGGCATGCGCTACTTGGCGCAGGCCACTTTGGCCAGCTCAGAGGAAGCCGGCGCCAGGACCGGCAGATTTTTGCAGGATGATGTTGCCCAGATGCTGCTCGGACTCAATGTTCGATTGCAGGTCTTGCGCAAGGAGGCGCTGGCCAATACTAGGCGCATCAAGCAGGAGATTGCACGGACCCAACGGCTGGCCGCCACGTCGGCGACAGCGGTGCTTCGGGCGGTGCATGCGCGCAGGGGCGCAACGTGAATGACAAGGCCCGGTTGATGCAGGAATATCGAGCCGCCCTGTGCACATATCTCAAGTGTAGCCAGACGTCTGATCTTCTAGCGATTCGCGGCATGGGCAACCGTATGGTCTTGGCAGGATTACCGGTTCTGGAGTTTGTGGTTTTTCATGAGCACATCATCATGGGGGAAGTGTTGCTGGTATTGTCGATCAGCCAGCGCGCAGCGGCGATCAAGCGGGCGGCCGTGTTCTTTTCATCGGCGTTGGTGACACCCAGGCCGTCAGTTCGTGGTTCGACCCAGCGGATTGCACGGCTGAACCATGCGGCAATCGCCATGCTCAGTCAACGTGCCGTGGAAAGCTCACTGGAGAACGCGGCGCTCAAACAAAACATATATGATTGCAAGGCGGCGGAGGCAGCACTGCTCGCGAGCGAGCAGAGGAATGTTTTGCTGCTCGCAAAATCGCACATCCAACAGGGGCAGATGCGCAGCTTGTCGCGTGACGTCCTTGCGGCACAGGAAAATGAGCGGAAGCAGATCAGCCGGGAATTGCACGATGTGATTGCCCAGACGTTGGCGGGCATCAATGTCAGACTGGCCGCCCTCAAGCAGGAGGCGGTATTGGATGCCAGGGGGATCGATCACAAGATCGCCTATGCCCAGCGCTTGGTCAGCAAGGCGGTCGATATCGTGCATCGCTACGCGCGCAAACTGCGCCCCGTGGCCCTGGATGATCTCGGTTTGATTCCGGCCTTGCATATATATCTGAAAAGAATGAGGGCGCGGACGGGTCTCCATATAAAGCTGAAGGCCTGTGCTGAGGTCGAAGGGCTTAACCTGGTTAAACGCACGGTTTTGTTCCGGGTTGCGCAGGAAGCTCTGATCATTGTATCACGTCATGCCCAGGCGGAAAACGTCATGGTGGGAATCTCGGCCAATTCCGGTGGTTTCTGCATGGAAATTCAGGACGATGGCCGATCCTTTGACCCAGACCAAGCGTTGTCGTCGCTGCGCCGGGGGCATCTCGGAATCATCGGCATGCGCGAACGTGTAGAAATGGTCGGCGGTAGTTTCAAGATCATTTCAGCTCAAGGAAAAGGGACCTTGGTCATTGCGAGCCTTCAGTCCGCCAGGGGCGTGAAGGGGAGGAAGGCGCAGCTGCCGCTTGGGGGCCGGCAATGATTTCATCCAAGAAGATATCTGTGTTGTTGGCGGATGATCACGTGGTCGTTCGCGAAGGTTTTCGCAGTTTGCTGGCTACTGATCATGACATCGAGGTGGTTGGGGAGGCCCAGGATGGTCGGCAGGCCGTGGCATTGACCATTTCGCTTCGTCCCGAGGTGGTGCTCATGGATATCGCCATGCCGCTGATGAACGGTCTGGAGGCGACGCGTCAGATTGCCAAAGCCGCGCCTGAGACCAGGGTGCTCATTCTGTCCGCGCACAGTGACGAGGTGTACATAGCCACCGCCATTGATGCGGGCGCGGTTGGATTTCTGACCAAGCAGACTTCAGCGAGTGATGTGAGCAGCGCGATTCGCGCCGTGCTGCGCAGCGACACCTTTATTCGTCCGATTCCACGTCATGGCTCGTCGGGCGCTAAGCGATCAGGACGCCTGCCCCGGATCAGTCCGGCACTTTCGTCACGGGAAATGGAAGTGCTGCAATTGATCAGCGAGGGGAGCGGCAACAAGGGGATCGCCGTCCAACTGGCGATTAGCGTCAAGACCGTCGAAAAGCATCGCGAACACCTCATGGCCAAGCTGGATATCCATGACACGGCGGGCTTGACACGTTACGCAATCGCGGCTGGAATCATCGAGAATAGCGTCCAGATCACCATTGCCTGAACGTGCCAGGTTTGCCGAACCCACCGAGGTGAATGTCGGGGAAGCCCCAGGCAACCCGAGCAACGTCCGATTTAGCCGGCCGCGGGAGCGCCCAGCACGGTGACATAGACCACGGCGTATTCCCTCGGGAGGCCAAGCAGGTCGCCCACGTGGTCGTCGAAGAATCCGCCGATGCCGCTGGCGCCGGCGCCCTCGGCCAGGGCCGCCAGGTTGAGGCGCTGGCCGATGATCCCAGCATCGAGGTGCAGGTGGCGATAGGCGCGGTCGCCGGTGTCGCGCACCGCCGCCGGCAGATCGGCGGCGTGGAACACCACCGCCGCCGCGTCGCGGCCCAGTTCCTGCCCGAGGCAGAGGTAGGCGAGGGCGGCGCGGTCGGCTCCGGTCCGCACCAGGCGCAGGCCAAGGCCCTGGGGGGCGAGATACCACAGCGCCGGTTCGAGGCCGTCGATGCCGGGCGTGGCCACAAAGGTCATGAGGCGCAGGGGGTCAAGGCCGCTGGCAAGTCCCAGGCCGAGGGGTTCCGGTTGGTGGGCGGCGGCGAGGATGCGGCCGAGCACCGCCCGGGTCAGGCTGGCGCCTGAAAAACGCCGGGTGCTGCGCCGGTGCAGGATGCCTCCCAATACTTCGCCGGCGAGGGCCGAGCCGGTGACTTCGTCG
>JBILDK010000397.1:0-3224 GCA_044352625.1 Planctomycetota bacterium | reverse complement strand
TCCGCTTCGACAAGAACGGCCCCGGGATCGTCCTACCCGAGGACGTCATCGCCCGCACCCGCGCCAAGTACCTCGACGCCTTCCGTCAGCTCACCGGGCGGACGCTGGCGCTTGATGGCTGACCGGCCATGGCCGACGCTGCGGCGCTGCGGATGACGGCCTGGGCCCCGGTCAGCGCCCTGCGTCCGCACCAGTGGGTCAAAAATCTGATCGTGTTGCTGCCGGTGGCCACGGCCCACGCCTGGGACCGCCTGCCGGCGGCGCTGCTGGCCGCCGCCGCCTGCTGTGCTGCGGCCAGCGCCATCTATCTGGTCAATGACTGGTGCGATCGGACTGCCGACGCAGTGCACCCGCGCAAGCGCCACCGCGCCATCGCCAGCGGCGCATTGGGCGGGGGCGGAGTCGCGCTCCTCGCCCTGCTGCTCGCCGCCATCGCCTCCGGGCTGGCCCTGACCGCGGGTGCCACCACGGCCATCTGGCTCGCCGGTTATGCACTGCTTGCCATCCTTTACAGCGCGTGGCTGAAGCGCGTGCTGGGACTCGATGTGGTGCTGCTCACCGGCTTTTATCTGGTCCGGCTCGGCATTGGGGCCGCCGCGGTCGAACACGTGCTGTCACCCTGGCTGGCGGTATTCGCTGCCGGGGCCTTCGGCTCGCTGGCCTGCCTCAAGCGCGTGGGCGAACTCGCCGCCCGTGGTGGCGAAGCGCGGCGCGCCTGGCGTCCGGCCCATCTGCCAGCCCTGACCCTGGCCGGAGCCCTGGCGAGTGCAGTGGCGGTGGTGACCCTCGCCGCCTACCCGCTCTCGGCCACCGCGAATCTGCTGTATCCCCATCCCTGGTTCCTGGCCCTTCCCGCGCTGCCGCTGGCCTGGTGGTTGTTGCGCGTGTGGCGTCTCGGCCGGGCGGGCCGGCTGCACCATGATCCGGTGGCCTTTGCGTTGCGCGACCCCGGAGCCTGGGCGGTGGTGGGCGTGGCCGCGGGCGCGGTCCTGCTTGGGGCGTGGCGATGACCGACCCGGCGGCCGTGGCCCGGGTCACCGCGGCCATGCCCCGCGGCCTGCGCCTGCTGCAGCGCCTCCGGCCGCTGATCTGTCCCTGTGACCGGCTCCTTGCCGCAGTCCCGCCCGGGGCGCGGGTGCTTGATGTGGGCTGTGGCGCCGGCCTCATCCTCGGCCTGTTGGCAGATGCCGGACGGATCGCTGAGGGCACCGGCATCGATGCGGGCACAGCCGCCATTGCCGCGGCCGCCACCATCCCCGCACATGGCCGGCTCCGCTTCATCGCCCAGGACGCCGCGGCCCCCTGGCCCGAAGGCCGCTTCGACGCGGTGCTGCTCATCGACCTGCTGCACCATCTCCGCCCGGCGGCGCAGCGCGCGGTGGTGGCCCAGGCCGCCGCTGCCCTCGCTCCGGGCGGCATGCTCATCATCAAGGACATGGCGGTACGGCCGCGCTGGATGGCGACGATGAATCGCCTGCACGACCTGGTGATGGCGCGGCAGTGGATCCATCAGATCCCCGGCGCGACCATCGCCAGCTGGTGTCACGATGCAGGCCTGGTCCCGGCCCCGGTGGAGCGCTTCCAGCGCTGGTGGTACGCCCACGAACTGGTGACGGCCCGGCGGCCATGAGCGACCTCGGCGCGCTCGGCCTGGTGCTGCCGGCGCTCGCCCCCTTGCCGGCAGCCTGGTGGATCGCCTCGCGTCATGCCGCTGTCGGCGTACCGGCACAGGGGTGCGCCGCAGTCCTGTGGTGGTGCCTGCTCGCCACCGCCGGTCCGGTCGTGTTGGGCTGGGCCGGATGGTTCACGGTCACGGGTTTCATCACGGTGAATCTGCTGCTGCTTGCGGTCGGTGCCCTCGGCTGGCTCCATTCAGCCCCGCGCCTGGACCTCGCCCCGCTCATTGCCGCAGTGCGCCAGGACCCGGCGCTGCGCCTGGCCCTGCTCCTGTTGGGCCTGCTCGGCAGCGGCCTCGTCCTCGCCCTGCCCATTCTGCCCACCGCCGATTGGGACAGTCATCTCTACCAGTTGCCACTGTGTGCCGAGTGGCTTCACGCCGGTTCCTTCGCCGGGCGTTCCGCGCAGTGGACCAACGACGCCACGTTCATGCGTGGCGTGCTCTATTATCCCGGCTCCTGGAACACCCTCACCGCCGAGGCCCTGGCGCTCACGGGCCATGTCCGCTGGAGCCTGTTTCCGGGGCTCATGGCCATGGTTCTGCTCGTCCTGGCGACAGCGGTCCTGGCGCGCATTGCGGGGGCGGCCCGCGGTCCTGCCGCCCTGGCCGCCGTGCTCGCCGCCGCCCTGCCCATCACCCAGGAGAATCTGCACAGCGCCCACATCGACCTACCCTTCGCCGCCCTGGTGTGCGCTGGTTTCGCAGGGGCGCTCATCGCCGGCCGCACCGCCTGTCCGTGGTGGACCGCCTCGGTGGTGGCCGCGGCGGGACTCGCCCTGGGCATCAAGCAGTCAGGGATGTGGCTGGCACCGTTGATCCTGCTCGTGCTGACCTGGGCGGCGTGGCGCGGCGCCGGCCGGCACGCCTGCCTCACCAACCTCCGCCAACGGCCCTGGGCGCTGCTGCTGGCGCTGTGTCTGGCCTTCCTGCTGGGTGGTTCCTGGTACCTGCGCAATGTCATGGAAACCGGCAACCCCACCGGATTCGTCGCCATGCTTGGTCTGCCTGGTGTGGTCGATGGGGCGTATCTCCGCCAGACCAGCCTGCTCCATGCGTTCCATCCCACCTGGCGCAATGATTACCTGCTGGTGGGCGGGGCGCTGCTCCTGTATGCGTGGCCGGTGCTGTTGCTGGGCCTGTCGGCGGGCTGGCGACCGCGACCGCTGTCGGCCGCCGGCCGCGTGCTGTTGGGCCTGGTGGGCATCCTGATCTGGCTGCACATCTCCGGCCCGTGGAGCGGCAAACACGCCTTTGATCCCGGACTGTCCTGGTGGCTGGCCCAGCAATTGCGCTACCTGATCGCCGGCTTCGCGGTGGCCCTCGCGGTGACGGCGGCGCTGCACCGCAGCGACAACCGCTGGATCGGCGCCCTCGCGATCATTGCCGTGCTGACCGCCCCGTGGCATTGGCCGGTGGCCCACGTCAGTCCGTGGCTGATGGGAGCGCTGGGGGCGCTGCTGCTGGCGATGCACGCCGTGCGCTGGACGCCACGCCGGATCGGACTCGCTGCCGGCGGCCTCGCCCTGACCATGCCCTTGGCCGCCTG
>JBILDK010000048.1:0-10845 GCA_044352625.1 Planctomycetota bacterium | reverse complement strand
CGATGTCCTGCAGGCTGGCGCTGGCCAGGAAATACTGCTGGCGCAGGCGCAGCTCCTTGCCGTTGGCGCTCTTGTCATTGGGGTAGAGCACACGGCTGATGTTCTCGGCCTCGGCGCGGTTCTCGATCGACTTGTCGTAGTCGCCGGCGTTGAAGCAGGACAGGTCGAACTCGTCGGGCGAGGTGGCCTTCCACAGGCGCAGGGTGTTGACCGTGCCGTTCTGGTAGCCGGGGATGGGCACGTCGTAGGGCACCGCGAGCACGTCCTCGGTGCCGGCCCAGCGCACCCGGGTGCGGCCCTTGTCGTCGGTGAAGAATTCGCTGTGGCCGCCGAACTTGACGCGCGCCGCGTACTCGGGGCGGGCGAGTTCCCAGGGAGTACCATGGGACAGCCAGTGGTCCGGGGCCTCGAGCTGGTAGCCGTTGGCGATGAGCTGGCGGAACATGCCGTAGTCGTAGCGGATGCCGTAGCCGAACACGGGAAGCTGCAGCGTGGCGCAGGAATCCATGAAGCAGGCGGCGAGCCGGCCGAGGCCGCCGTTGCCGAGCCCGGCATCGACCTCCTCCTCGATCACGTCCTCCATCTTCATGCCCAGGTCCGTGAGCGCCGCAGCGACCTCGGCCTCGATGCCCAGGTTGAGCACCGCATTGCCCAGGGCGCGGCCCATGAGGAACTCGAGCGAGAGGTAGTAGCCGCGCTTGCAGTCGGCTTCGTAGTAGGCCGCGTGGGTCGCCTTCCAGCGCTCCACCAGGCGGTCGCGCACCGCCAGCACCGTGGCGGTGTACTGGTAGCGTCGGCTCATCGAATGACTGTCGCGGCCCAGGGTCAGGCCGAGATGACGTAGGATGTCGGTCTCGATCGCGCCGGCATCCATGCCCACCTTCGGCACCGAAATGGTAGGGGCGGACTTGGCGGTGGTGGTGCGTTTGGTCGTGGCCATGACGGATCCTCGGGCGGTAGCATCGCGCACACCAGAGCGGGGCGCAAGTGTCTGTGCGGACAGCAGGGCGGGTCGCCCCGGCAGATCACTCGGGGTCTGCGCCCAGGTCGAGGCTGATGCCATGCTTGCGCAGCTTGCGGTTGAGCGCAGCGAGGCTGCGCGGTGGTCCCAGCGCGATGATGGTCGGGGTGAGGCAGCGGGCAGGCGGCCCGGCGAGGGTGGCGATGTGCAGGGCGGTGGCCTCGTCAGGTGCCGTGACCAGAGTCTCGGTGCTGACCCGTGCGGTGCGGGCGGTGGCGAACCAGGCGAGCAGTTCCTTGGCGACGTTGGCTGGAATCGGCTTGGCGCTGGCGGTGGTGAGGACGGCGAGGGCTGCGGGGCCGGCGAGACCGGCAAGGGCGGCATTGAGCGCGGCTGCCTTGGTGAGGCGGAACAGGCAGCCGGTGCCGCTGGCCCCGGGACAGCGTTCGGCGAAGCGCGCGAGCTCGACCTCCAGGGCGGTGTCGGGAGCGAGCAGAATGAGGGTATGGTCCGCCTGGACGATCAGCGGCCGTTCCGTGCGCACCACCACGGGCGGGGTCCAGCTCTTCGTCTGGCCGACCATCCAGCGGCCGGCGTCGGTCAGGCGGAGGACGAGCTGGTCGGGTGGGCCACTCAGCGTGATCAGGCCGAGCGGCAGGAAGCAGTGCAGAAGGGCCTGTTCCAGGTCGGTGACCCAGGCTCGTTCCTCGCTGAGGCTGCGATGCGGCAGCGGGAAGAGGTCGGCTTGCCGGGCCCACCACGCCAGGGCCTGGTCAAGTCGCCAGGCGGCGTGGCCGAGCTGGAGCAGCCCCTTGGACGCGGCGCGCAGCACCGTGGGTTCCGCATGCCTAAAGCAGGCCTGGGACGGACCTCCGCACCAACCCAGGATGCGCAGGTGGGACTCCTGGTCGTGGCTCTCGACCGTGTGCAGCGTCGGGCGCAGCCACGCGAGGGTCTGGCGGAGCCGTTCCCCTGGGCTGAGCGCAAGGAAGGCGGTCCCCGCCGGAGTGATCTTCATGCTCGGGTCGTAGGCCCGGTGGCCGAGCAGGCCCCTGACCTGAACCAGAATCAGTGCGCAGGTGAGCCGGTCGGGGCCGAGCGCCTGGGGTGGCACGGCGTCCGCCAGCGTGTCCAGACGGGCGCGCATCCGCTCATGGTCGCGCACCGCGATGGCGCCATCCTGGCGGATCTTGATGGGGGTCACGGCGGCCTCCGCCAAGATCGCCGCGGCATCGTCCAGGCGGAAGGGCACGGCGGATCCCGGCGCCCCGTCGCAGTCGGCCGGCACCGTGGCGTCGGGCCGCTGGCGCTGGGCATACGTCGTGGGATGCAGGCCAAGGGTGATCCGGGCGGTGGCCGGGTCGAATCCCGGGAAGAGCGCCAGGTTGCGGACGGTCCAGGCGAGGCAGTAGGCGGCACCGCCGGAACAGGCCTCGCAGAAGGTTGCCAAGGTCGGGGCTGAGGTCACGCCGAGAGTCTGCCGCAGCGCCGCCAGGCACTCGCGTTGCAGCCGGTTCGAACGCTGGAGGTCCGGCGGTGGCGGGGTGACCTGGCCTGCGATCCCCCAATCCCAGCGCCTGACAACCATGGCCAGGGTGCTGGTCAGCCCATCGGCTGCGCAGGCGTCGAAAAGATCCGTGGCCCCCCAGCTCTGGCCGGTGGTGTAGAACAGCGAGGAGATGACCTGCGGGATCGAAAAGCCCCAGATGTCCCGCTGATAGGCGACTCCGCCGGCACTGCTGCCGAAGGCGCAGCGGGCGGTGCGCCAGCCGAGCTGGGCCAGGGCCTGGATGTCCGCGCAGGTGGCCGCGACCGCCAGCGTCCCCTGAACTTCGCTCAGCAGCCCGCGGTCGAGCATCTCCTGCCGCAGCGCCAGATCCGGCGGCGGTTCCCCTGGGCAGCGGAAGCGGGCCAGGGCCGCGCGGCAGGCCGGCGGCAGGGCATCGAAGGCGGGCAGCTGGGCGACGGCCCGGACCCAATCGACCTGGGCGAGGGTGGTGGTCATCCGGGCATCCCATCGACGATGGTGTATTCGTAGCCCTGTTCGCACAGGAACAGCTGGCGGTGCAAGGCGAAGTCCTGCTCGACGGTGTCGGCGGTGACCAGGGAATAAAACCACGCCTGGTTGACGCCGGGCTTGGGACGCAGGATGCGGCCGAGGCGTTGGGCCTCTTCTTGACGGCTGCCGAAGCTGCCGCTGACTTGGATGGCGACGCTGGCGTCAGGCAGGTCCACCGAACTGTTGGCGACCTTGGACACCGCCAGCACGCGATGCGTTCCGGCGCGAAATCCAGCATAGAGGCGTTCGCGCTGGGCCTGGCCGGTGCTGCCCACGAGGTGCGGAATGCCCAAGGCCGCGCTGATCGCCAGAACCTGCTCGACGTAGAGGCCGATGATCAGGGCCGGCTCGTCCGGATGCTTGGCGAGGATGGCGCGGATCGCATCGAGCTTGAGCGGGTTCTCGGCCGCCAGGCGGTGCTGGTCCTTGCGCGCGGCAGTGAGGTACGGAATGCGCTGGTCGGCCGGCAGCGGCAGACGGACTTCGGTGCAGCGGGCGCTGGCGATCCAGCCGGTGGCCTCCAACGCCTTCCACGGCACATCGGTCTTCTTGGGGCCGATGAGTGCGAACACGGCGCGCTCCTGGCCGTCCTCGCGCACCAGGGTTGCAGTCAGGCCCAGGCGGCGGCGGGCCTGGATGCCTGCCGTGGCCTGGAACACCGGGGCGGGCAGCAGGTGGACCTCGTCGTAGATCACCAAGCCCCAGTCGCGTTTATTGAACAGCTCCAGATGCGGCATGCCGCCTGCGCTGCGATCGCGATGGGTCAGCACCTGGTAGGTTGCGACCGTCACCGGCTTCACCTCCTTGACCGCTCCATCGTATTCGCCGACCTGATCGGCGGTCAATCCGGTCTTGTCGAGGATCTCCGCGATCCACTGCCGTGCGGCGGTGACGCCGATGGCCAGAATCAGGGTCGAGGTTCCAACCGCGGCCATCACCCCCAGGCCGATGATGGTCTTGCCTGCCCCGCACGGCAGCACCAGCACGCCCGAACCACCCCGGTCATCGCCCTTGGCGTGAAAGGCCTCGACCGCGGCCTGCTGGTAGTCACGCAGGAAAAACCGCGCCTCGTTGCCCGCGCTGCGGTCGCGCAGCGGAATCACCAGCGGCTCGCCGGGGGTGTATCCGGCGATGTCCTCGACCGGATGACCGGCATCGACCAGGGCCACTTTCAGTCGGCCGCGCTCGTCCACGGGCACCAGGAAGCTGGTGGACGAAAGTCGCGCGCCGAGCAGCGTGCGCAGGCGTTCGTGGCCCAGCAGTTCACTCGCTAATTCTGCGCTATCGGTGGTCAGCAGCAGATCCGAACCAGGGGCTTTGCGCAACGCGATGCGCCCGTACCGGCCTGCGGTATCGGTGACCCAGCCAGGAATGGTGCCGGGCAACGGGTATTTGGCATATTCCTCAAGCGTGCGCAGGATCTCGTCGCCAGCGACGCCGCTGGCGCGCGCATTCCACAGCGACAGCGGCGTGAGCCGGTAGGTGTGCACGTGCTCAGGGGTCTTCACCAGCTCGGCAAACCGCGCGAGCAGCGGCCGGACTTCGGCAAAGCGGGCGCTATCGACCTCGGCCAGGACGGTGCGGTCGCTCTGGATGATCAGGGGATCGTCAGGATGCATGGTCGGGCAGGTGCCAGCCGAGCTTGCGCGCGGCGCGACGCAAGGCGGCGAGGTCATCGGGCTTGACGGCGAGGTGCGCGGGGCCGATTGCGGTGCACAGCCCGGCGGTGCTGCGGTCGTGCAGCAACTGGTCGAACGCCAGCGGATCGGTGACCTGTACCAACATGCAAGCGCCGGTGACGGTGAGGGCGGTGGCCCGGCGCTGGGCCTCGTCAAGCAGGCGCGACACCAGCTCGGGCAGGGCCTGGCCGGACAGTCCTTCCAGCCGGATCCGGAGCGCGGCGGCGGTGGTTCCCGCGGCGATGGCCGTGATCAGCGCGGTGCGCTCCAGCCGCCACGTCCGCTCGTCGAGACGTTCGCCGAGCCGGTCGAACAGCACCCGGTCCGCGGCGGCGATGCGCTGGCCCAGGCCGGTCACGGTGCCATCCGACTGGAGGCTCCAGGCCCCTGCGCCGGCCTGGGACAGGACGGCGGCGGCAGGCTCGGGGCCCGTGCCCAGAAGCCACGCACCCAGCGCGGTGAGGCGAAAAGCGGTCATGGTCCCGGCCGGGGTGAGGTGCGCCGGCGATCGGTATTCCTGTTGAGCGATACGCTTGAGGATGGCGGCAATGGGGGCATCCGCATCGGTGGCGATCTCGATCACCCCGAGCGGGGCGAGGTAGGCGTAGAGCACGACCTGCACCCAGGTGTCACGCAGCAGGTCAAGGCCGGCCTCCCCCAGTTCCGGCAGCGAGCCCATGTAGGAACTGGTGAAGCCCACCCCGGCCGAGGCGTACAGCAGCGGATCGATCTGCGCCGTCGCCCCGGCATGCCGCAGGAAAGCATCGAGCCTGAACCACACCCCGACCGGACAGCGGCCGAGTACCGCCAACAGAGCCGCGCGCCGTTGGACTGGATCGGTCCAATCGACCTCGTCATCGGTGCGCCCGCGGATGGTGGTCACCTCAGTGATCTCGTCCCACCCTGCAGAGCGATAGGCGGCGAGCAGCGTGGCGAGAAGGCGATGGTTGACCGGCTTTTCCTCGCCAGGTCTGTGGTTCAGGTGCGGGTCGTACACGCCGGCCGCACCGAGCAGGCTCAGCAGGCAGTCGAGCCGCAGCCGATCCCCGCGGGGATTGCCGATGGCGCCGGTCAGGCTGGTGGCGAGGCGTTTGGCGCAGGCCGCAGTGAGGCCCTGTCTGGTGGATTCCAGCTCACCGCTGCGGGCCACATGCAGCAGGATCTCCAGATCGCTAACCGGGTCGCTGGGGACCACGGTGCCCGGGGGAGCGCCGCGGAGCGGTACGAGCGGCGTCATGGCGGGACCCGGCAGCAGCGCCGCCAGCCGGCTCTGGGTCGAGGCCGGCATGCGCAGACCATCCGGAAAGAACAACAGCAGCGGCGAGGGCGGTGCGGTGGGACCGCGTTCCCAGAAGGAGGTACTGCCCCAGGAACCGACCGTGAACTGCGGCGCGGCGCGGTGCGCCTGGCGCAACAGGCCATTACCGTGGGCCGCGTGGGCGAGGATCGCCATCCCTCCGGTACCGAGCATGTGCAGCGTGTCGCTCAGCAGCGGAGGACAGGCCCTGGCCACCAGGAAGCTGACCAGCCCGTCCTTGTTGGTCGCCGGCTTGGTGGTGAACAACCGCGCCAGGCGCGTCAAATCACCATTGGTGTGCAGCGCCAGGGCCGCGGCGAGCTGAGCATCGGACATGGCCGGGGACGATGGCGGGGAAGATGGCAGAACAAGTGCGGGTGGAAGAGGACGACTGGACCGCCATGCCGGCAATGCGGCAGCGAGCGCTGGCCGACGATCTGCCCACCATCGATCACGAGGACGGATTGCTGCGCCGTCTGCAGGAACATTGGGGCCTCGACCGCGTCACCGTCGTCGCCGTCGGGTGGGTCCGGTTGAACCTGCCTGTCGCAGTTGGTGGTTGGTGGTTGGTTTCTGGTGGTTGGGGGACAACACCTTGCGGCGCCGCTTCGGATCACCCAGTCGGTGCTTGGAAACAGGGTCGCAACGCGCTGTGATGCAGTCCCCAACCACCAACCACTAACCACCAACCACGTTTTTCAGGTTGAAGGAAAAAACGGGCCGGCTCTCGCTCAAGGCGGTGCGGGCGTTGCTGCCGCATCTGGAAGCAGGATGGGATGACGATGGGGCCTGCCAGTCGGTGGGCTACCGCCGTCGCGATTATTCGAACTCACCCGGCGGGTGAGCGCGGAACATGTTCGATAACTCCGAATCAACGACTGATGCATGCCCCTTGGCCGAGTCCATTGCGTTGTGTAGGGTGATCCGCGCCCATGGCCTGCCGGCAACCATCCGCGCCGACCATCCCCATCACACCGTCGAAGCGCTGTTCATCGCCTGCACCGGCCGCGCGGTCTATCAAGAACATGCGCCAGTTGATCGACTGGCGTTGTAACTGACTGGTGCCGGCACGCACCCCACAACGTGCGTCAGTTGCGTATCTCACTTCGCGTAACGCTCCCACTCCCACCTGGCGAGGCGTTCGCGGTGTGCACCGAGGCTGGTCCAGGCGCTGGCAGGGTCGCCCGCGGCGGCCTGGCGTGGGTCCACGCGCAGCAGCAGATTGCGCAGGGCGTGGCGTACCGCCGGATCCTGGTCGGCATTGGCCCGGGCGCTGATGGCGATGGTGGGTACGGTGGCAGTCCAGGCGAGATTGCCGGCGAGGGCGCTCGCGGCTGCGGTCGCCACCGCGCGCTGGCCGGCGACTGCTATCCGCACCAGGGCGTCCGCGAGGTGCGGATCGAGACTGGTGCCCAGGCGGGTGCAGGCCACGGTCAGCGCGGTGCTGACCTCCTCGTTGGCGTCGCCCTGGGCGAGTTCCTCCGCCAGGCGCAGGACGGCAGCGCGCAGCAGGGGTTGGGCGGTGCCAGGTTCGATCAGTGCGAGGGCGTGGACGCGTTCCGCACCGCTGGTCTCGGTCAGGGCCCAGCCCAGGGCCGCGGCGGTGGCGGGATGTTCCGGGCCGCGCATCTGCATGAGTAGGGCCAGGGCAAGCTGACGCACGGCGGGCTGGCCGGAACCGGGCAGCGGGGCGTTGCGGCCCGGCGGCACGAGGCGCGGATCGGCCAGGGCGGCGGCGAGCTGGTTGGCGGCTGCGCTGTCCAGAAACCACAACGTGGCCAGGGCTGAGCCGAGGACGAGTTGGTGATCGTCGGTGGTCAGCAGCCAGCCTAACACCGGGGCATAGCTCGCCTCGCGGCGCCAGCGGATCTCGCGCAGCACCGCCAGACGTGTTTCCAGATCGGAGGCCTTCCAGCGGCGACCATGGACCTCTTCACGGCCGCGGCGCGACCAGGGTTCGCCGTGATAGACCAGCCGTGCCGCGAGCAGGGTCGGGGCGATCGCGCCACCGCTTTCGGCGAGGTAGGCCACCTGACGGCTGACCCACGCTGGATCAGCCTGGAACAAGGCCGTCCAGCGCGTTTCCATGGCGCGGTCTGGTAGCGGAATGGCACGCGGATTGTCGAGTGCGCTGGCGTCGATTTCGGCGGCGGGGAGGGCCATGGCAGCGACGAGCATGAGCACGGAGACCGTCCGGAGGTCCGGAAGTCCGCACGTCCGCAGGTCAACGCCGGCGATACGGAACAAGACCTGTTTCAACTTGCTGAACGGAGGGGTGGTGGTTGGCGTGTCCGACGCCCGGATTTCCGGACCATCGGACTTCTGGACCGCTGCGTTCAGTCTCATCGCACCTCCCGCCACACCGGTTTAAGGTATGGGAAGCGCGCCACCAGCGCTTGCAGGCGGGCCTCATCGCGATTGGTGAGGGGGCCGCTGACCACGCGCAGCCGTCCGCCCGGGGCGGCTTCGAGGAAGGCCGGGAAGCCCGCCGCGGTCAGTTGGGTGACCAGTTGTTCGGCGCGGTGGCGCTCACCCGGTTCGAGTTCGCCGCAGGCCAGCACCCAACTGCTGCGCGCAACGGCAGCACGGCGCGGTTGGCTGGGCAGGCGGGCCAGGGCCTCGGCGAGGCGGGCAGCGAGGGCGCGCAACCGCGGCACTCCGCAGGTGGAAGCGTTGAGTCGGGCCGCCACGGCTGCAACCCGTGGTCCGCCGCCGTCACGCAGCAGGTCCTGGGCCTCGATGACTGCCAGGGCGAGCTGGCGCAGCGCCGCGGGATCCTCGTCGAGGTCACGGGTCTCGGCCAGTTCGAGCCGCGACACGATGCGCCAGCGCAGCGCCGGTTGGGGGGCTGGTCGTTCGATCGCCCATTCGGCGCTGACCTGGGCCCGGTCCCACAGCTTGGCCGAGCCGTTGAAGCGGTAGCTCGCCTGGAGCTTGCGCACTTGGCGGTAGGTGCCCTGATCGAGCCATTCGACCGCGTTCGCGCCCACCGGCTTGAGTAGGAATTCGGGTTTTGATCCGGCCTTCATGCGCCGGGCCCGCACTTGCATGGTGCGCTTGGCCGGGGGCGGGAACGACCAGTTCACGCTCACGTCCCAGGCCTGTTCATTGCCCGGGGGCAGCGGCAGCAGATTGAAGTCGAGCAGGCCGAAGCAGCGCCCGCCGTCTCCGGGCCGGCCGGCCCCGTCGAGCAGGGAGCAGGCACCGGTGCTCTCGATGCGCAGCAGGCTGGCGGCATCGCTGCGTCCGGCGGGGCCCAGCAGCAGGCCCTCGTTGGCCCCGGTGCCGATGAGCAGCAGTTCGGCGTCCTCCTGGCGTGGGGTGGGACCTTCGCTGCCATCGGGCAACAGTGGCGTGCTGACCGAGGTCAACGTCCAGCGAACCTGCTGGCCGGGATCAAGCTGCAATCGGGTGGGACGTAGCGACAGGGCGAAGATGCTGACCCCGGCCACCGCCGCGAGAGCGCACACGCCGATCGCCACCTGGGCGGCAATACGCTTCCATTCATGGGCGGGGGCCATCTGGCCCAGGATCCGCCGCGCCGCGCCGGGTCAACCCAGGGTGAACGGCGGGTCCTCGTCGATACCGGCTACCTTCACCAGGAGGTTGGCCATGAGGTGGTTGTTGAGGCTATCTTGAATGAATTGGAGGGTTCCGCCCACTGAGGACGCGCAGGAGCCACACGCGCCGTGGTACTGCACGTGCAACTCGTCGCCCTTGAGGTCCACCAGATCCAGGCCGCCGCCGTCGCTGGCCAGGGCCGGGCGCACATAGAGGTCGAGCACTGCCTCGACCCGGCTCACCTTATCGAACAGGCCGCAATCATTGAACGCCACCGCCGGCTTGGCACCGACCGCTCCACCCGGGGCGCGCTCGGCGGCTTTTTTCAGGACGAAAAAGGCTTGGTCGGCCTCTAACGTCAGGGCGAACGCCGGCTCGCTGCCCGCGCCCCGCAGGTGCGACTCGACCTGGCGCGGGGTGATGGTCGCAAGCTCGGCCAAGGGCCGGCCGACGCACAGCTCGGCCATCGTGTCATAGGCCGCGAGCAGGTCGCCCTGGGCGTGGGTCTCATGGCGCACCGCCTTGACGAGCCCGTCTTGGCCCACCAGCAGGTGCAGGCTAATCTGATCCACGGCGCCCACTGCGCCATGGGTGGTGGTGACCAACGCCGCGTTGAGGTTGCGCGCGTCGCCCTCAGAGAATGCCCCGACATGGCGCAGGGCGGCGAGGCGGGCGGTGACGGCGGGCGAGGTGCTCACGGGAGGGCTCCGGGGGATAGCCTAGGGCTGGCGGCGGCCTGCCCAGCCCCCGCGTGCCGCATGGGGGTCATCGCGGATCGGTGTCGAACCGTTCAACATCAGGTTTGGCGAGGAGTTCGCTGTATTCCTCGGCGCGGATCTGGATCACCACGTCGGGCCGTTCGGCGGCGACGATCTCGCGGCTGACCACATGCGACCAGGCGAAGACGCAGCGGCGGAAGCGTTCGGCCAGGAACGGACGCAGCGCGATGCCAAAGGAATCGTGGACGATCACCGCGCTGGGCAGGGTCGCATCCACGACCTCGGTGGCGCTGATGAAATCCATGCCCTCGGGCCATTCCGCCACCGGACTGCGGCCCAGGCCGGTGTACTGCACCGGCACGGTGCGATGCCGCCAGCCTGCGGCGGGCACGAGCTGCGGTGCAGCCTCAGCGAACAGCGTTGGATCCCCTAAAAACCGCGCTAGGTCACCGCCGCCAATGGGGCGCGAGGTGGTGATGAGGTCGGCCCAGGGCAGGGCGCCAGGTGCGTGGCGCGGGCGCAACGCGGCGGCGATGGCTTCGCTGGCGGCGTAGGCGCCGCGCTGATTC
>JBILDK010000394.1:0-3232 GCA_044352625.1 Planctomycetota bacterium | reverse complement strand
GCCGTCGGCTTCTGGCACTGCCGCATCGCTGAGTGGCGAAAAGCGCACGAAGGCAACACCGCGCTGCTCCAAAGCGGGCCACAGATCCGCATAGGCGAACGAGAACGCCGCATCCCACGCCACCGCAAGGCGGAACCGAGAACGCGTAGGAACAGGATGGGGAGGATAGGAAGGATTGAGAGCTGCACCGATGTGTGCGGGTTGTCCGGCATCCTCCCCATCCTCCCCATCCTGTTTCTTTTTCTGAGTGCAGTCGGGCAGGGTGACGAAGCGTTCGACGGCATCAGTGAGGGTGTCGAGTGGGGTGGTGTCGCTCGCCGCCTTTAGGCCCAGATGCCGACTGGCGAGCGTGGGCAGGGCATCCTTGGGGATCGCGCCGATCAGGGGCGGCAGACCGACCGAGGCCAACGCCTCGCGCAACACCGCCACATGGCGGTCGCTGCCGCAGCGATTGGCGAGGATCCCGGTGATGCGCGGGGCGTCAGGAAACGTGGTGAAGCCGCGCACCGTGGCGGCAAAGGAGCGCGCTGCGCCGGCGGCCTCGGCCACCAGCCACACCGGGGCATCAAGCAACCGCGCCACCTGGGCCGTAGAGCCGTCATCGCGTCCAGCGTCCGCGCCATCGTACAGCCCCATGACCCCTTCGATCAGCAGGAGGTCGGCGTCAGCGCTGGCCGCGAGCTCCCGGACATACGCTTCGCCCATCATCCACGGATCCAGGTTCCAGCACAGCCGACCCGCGGCCTGGGTCAGATGGGTCGGGTCGAGATAGTCCGGGCCAACTTTGACCGGCTGCACGCGAACGCCGCGCCGGGTCAAAGCGCGGCACAGCCCCAGCGTGATGGAGGTTTTTCCGACGCCGCTGCCCGTGCCCGCTATGACCAGGGCGGGGATCATCGTTCCACCCCGTCTTGAGCGGCAATCCCGGCGCGCAGGGCATGTTTGACGCAGCTCACCGTGCTCACCGTGTCGGCCGCAGCGATCAGGTCTGGCGTGGCGTTCCGTCCGGTACAAATGCAAACGTGGCCGGGGCGCAGCGCGGCGAACAGGGCGAGCACCTGCGCCTCTGCGATCAGGCCTTTGGCGATGGCGCCACAAATCTCGTCGAGCACCACCGCATCGTGGCTCGCGCACAGGGCGCGGGCCCGTTCCAGCCCCGCCTGGGCGGCGGCGCGATGACTGGGGTAGCGCGAGGATTCGGGATTCGGCACAAAGCCCATGCCGCATTGTTCGATCGTCACGCCAAGCTTGGCGAGGCTGCTGAGCTCTCCCGTATCCGGATCGTGCTTGAGGAACTGCAGCACGGCCACGCGATAGCCGCGCCCCACCAAGCGCAGCACCTTGCCCAGCGCCGCACTGGTCTTGCCTGCGCCCTCGCCAGTGAAGACGAGAATGCGCGGCCGCGCCGCGCCTGGCTGGTTCGTCCGCGGTGTGCTCATGACAAGCCCCATACCACCGCGGTGAGGGTGGCGGTCGCGACGAGCGTGACGGTCAGCATCACCCGTACGCAGCGGCTGATGTCGTTTGCGTCGGGCGGGCGGCCGGTCGCGTGGAAGAGGGGGCCGTCGTGGCGTTCGCCGGCGTACCAGTTGGCGCCGCCGAGGCGGACATCCAACGCGCCCGCCATGGCGGCTTCGGCGCGGCCAGCGTTGGGACTGGCGTGGCGATGGGCATCGCGCCACCAGGTGCGCAGGCTGCGTAGGGGATGGCCGCCCAGCACCACGATGAGGCTGGCCACGAGCCGGGCCGGCAGCCAGGCGAGCACGTCATCGGCGCGCGCGCTCAACCAACCGAAGCGACGATAGCGTGGGTCGCGGTGCCCCCAGGCGCTGTCCAGGGTGTTGGCCGCACGAAACAGCCAGGCCCCGGCGGCGGCGCCCGCCGGGCCGGCGAGCGCCAGTCCGGCGGCGGCCCAGCACAGCGGAGCCACCACGCCATCGACTGCACTTTCGGCCACGGCCTCGACCGCGGCGCGGGCGACCTCCGGTGCATCCAACTGAGCCGTGTCGCGTCCGACGATCATGCCCACCGCGATCCGTGCTGCGGGCAGATCGCCCGTCACCAGCGGTCGGTACACGCGCAGGGCATGGTCGGCGAGGTCGCGGGCCGCCACCGCCAACCACACCGCCAGCACAGCCAGGCCCCAGCCCGCCCACGGATGCCAGGTTTCGGCCAGCCAGGTTGCGGCGCCCGCCAGTCCCACCGCCGGGATCACCACCATCAGCCAGGCGACGATGCCGAAGAAAAAGCCATCCCGGTACAGGCCGCGCTCGATCACGGCGTACCACCAGCCGAGGGCCCGCACCGGATGCGGCAGCCAGCGCGGATCGCCCACAGCGAAGTCGGTGAGCACCGCCACGGGCAAAAGAAGTGCCGTGGTCATCATCCCAGGCCGACCAATGTGCGGATGGTGGTCAGGTCGAGGGAGCCGCGCACCAGGTCCGCAAGTCGGTCAAGGGCCGCGTCCACATCGTACGTGGCCTGGATGCCCCCCAGCGCCGGCAGCCCGCGGGCGGTGCGCAAGCCATCCAGCCAGTGGCGGCGGAAGCGGTCGTCGTCGAACACCCCGTGCAGATAGGTGCCCCAGGTGCGACCGGTGGGGGCGCGTACGCCCACCGCCACGCCGTCGGCGCGCGTGAACAGCACCAAGTCGTCGGGGATGGCGGTGGCTCCGTGATGGATCTCGTAGCCGCGCACGGTGAGCCCGCTGGGCAGGTGGGTCGCGGTGCCGCGGCCCAGGGTCTTGGTCGCTGCCATCACCGTATCCACCGGGATCAGCTGCAGGCCAGACAGCCCGCCGCGAGCGCTCTCGATCGTGAGCGGATCGCTGATGCTGCGTCCAAGAATCTGCAAGCCGCCGCAGATGCCCACGACCTCGCAGCGGCCACCCCGCGCCAGTGCGGTGATTGCCGAGTCAAAGCCGCGCTCGCTGAGACCCTGGCGATCCGCCAGGGTATTTTTCGAGCCGGGGATGATCAGCGCATCGGGCTGGCCGAGGTCCTCGACGCGTTCCACCAGACGCAGTTGCACATCAGGTTCGAGCCGCAACGCATCGACATCCGTCACGTTGCTGGCGTGGCGTAGGACCAGGCAGGCGACATCGAGGGCGGCTCCAGGCCGGCGCACCTGCCATTCGTCAACCACGAGGCCGTCCTCTTCCGGCAGGCCCAGATCGCGGCGGAATGGAATCACGCCCAGCACCGGGATACCGGTGTGGCGCAGCACATAATCA
>JBILDK010000395.1:0-3232 GCA_044352625.1 Planctomycetota bacterium | reverse complement strand
AGCGGTCGCGACCCAGGCCGCCGCCGCCGCCGAAGCCGCCCAGGCCAGCGATGCGGCAGCCCAGGGCGTGGCCGCCACCGCCGTCGAACTGGAAACGCTCAGCCGCGCCGAGGATCAGACCCGGCCCACGGCCACCACCGCCCATTCACCGTCCTCGTCCTCAGCGTAGGCCGTGAAGCTGGCATGCAGGCCCTCAGCCTGGGCCCAGGCGCGAAAACGTTCGACTGAGGGCCAGTGCTCCTCGCGCTCCTCGCCGTCGCCCAGGATCCAGCGCACCTGAACCTGACTCATGTGCGCGCCGTCGCCAGCGCCGCCATGCGCGCCCCGGCCAGCTCCCATGGGGAAATCACCTCGTCGGCACCGGCCTCTTTCAGGCGCGCCACGACCTCTG
This sequence comes from Planctomycetota bacterium, assembly GCA_044352625.1. Lineage (GTDB taxonomy): Bacteria > Planctomycetota > UBA11346 > UBA11346 > UBA11346 > JAKLKR01. The sequence continues at coordinate 2,841 of JBILDK010000395.1, read as the reverse complement.
GCCCATCAGCGGTGACAATGATGAAGGCGTGCGGTGAGAGCGCACGGCCGTTGAGTGCCAAGGTGCGGTTGTCCACACCCTTGAGCAGCAAGTCCGGCACCGGCGAGATCAGCACCCGCGCGTGCTCGATGTGGGCGTGATGCAGGGTGTCCAGGCTGCCGATGTCGCCGAAATGCCCGGCAATGCCCTCGGCGCGCAATGCCTTCAGCGTTTCAAGATGAAAGTCGATCACCAATAGCCGCCCTTTCACGGCCGGATTGGCGGCGATCAAGGCATCAATGCAGGCGCGCCCCGCGCGATGCAGGCCGAGCAGGACGATGGGATGGTTGGTACAGGTCGCCGCTGGGGCATTGCCGCTGAACATGCCGGTGGCCTGGGTACCGCGCCGGAACCATCCAGCGCCCCAGGCGAAAATACGATCGTTCCAACGGATCGCGTAGCTCGACAACACTGCCGTGATGGCCATGGCGTAGATGATCTGGCCAACCAGCTCCTGGCCGATGTGGCCGTAGGTCAGGCCCAGACTTGCGATGACGATGCCGAACTCGCTTATTTGGGCGAGATTGATCGCAGTGATCACGCCCGTGCGATGGCCACCACCGGCGACGGCGATCAGCGGCCACACGGTCAACAATCGCGAAGCGATGGTCAGCGCGACAATGGCGGCCACCGGCCCGACCATCGCCCAGGTCGGCGCGGTGATCTGCATGCCCAGGGCGACGAAAAACAAGGTGAGGAAGAAATCGCGCAACGGCAGGGTCTTGGCGGTGACATGCAGACGATAGGGGAAGGCCGAGATGGCGAGCCCCGCAACCAGCGCGCCCATCTCCTTGGACAAGCCGATGAAACCGGCCCCACCAGCGAGAAACGCGCACCAGCCGATGGACACCGCGACGACCAGCTCCGGCGAGCGGCTGATCGAAGCGAACACCCGGCCAAGCACATAACGGCCCATGAGCCACCCCACCGTCAACAGCAGCACGGAGGCCCCGAGCGCCTTGATCACCGGGAGGACCTCGGGCTTGGCGAAGTTGGGCTGGAAGCCGAGGACAAGGATCGCGAACACGTCCTGTAAAACCAACACGCCGAGGGTCAGTCGCCCCGGCAGGGTATCCAATTCGGCCTTGTCGGCGAGGAGCTTGACCACGATGGCGGTGGACGAGAGCCCGCACACCAGGGCCAGATACAGCACATCCATGTGTCCAGCGGTCCAGGCGAAACCAAGCAGTGGAAAGCTGAGCAGCCCGAGTCCGACGCACAGCGGATATTGACCGAGGCCCGCCACCAGCAGTTGCCGCCCGCTGGCCAGCACCTGAGGCACATCCATCTCAAGCCCGATGACAAAAAGCAGCAAGACCAAGCCAATCTCGCCAATTACATGGACCGAATCCTGAGTCGGTACCCAGCCCATGCCGATACCCGGCCCGATCACCGCCCCTGCGATGAGGAACGCCAGGATCACCGGCTGCTTGAGCCAGTGAGCCACCAGGCCGAGTGCGGTAGCCGCGCCAACCGCGATACCAATATCTTGAAGGAGATGGGTCACGTCGCTGCTCTTACGTTCACATCTCAGCAACGCCACCGGTTCTGCGGGCGCGCTGGGCGCGCGGTGCGGTCGCGGCCTGGGGGCCGCGGGTGCGGTGCCGGCCTGCGGCCGTGCGGTTCGGTCGTGGCCTACGGCCACGGGTGCGAAAGGCGGCTTAGGTTGGGGCGCGCTCGATCACCACGAGTGGATCGCCTTGGGCGAGGACCACCAGCGAGCAGGCCTCGACCACGCGTAGGCCGCGGGCGCGAGCGGCGCTTGCGATGGGTTCGCCGTCGGCGCCGGGATTGAGCCAGAGGATCTGCGGCGCGCAGCCGACGATGGTGTCGAGCATGGCCATCCCGCGCTGCGGATTCACATACAGGCAGATGATGTCGGGCCGCCCCGGCAGCGCCACTAGGTCGGACAGACACGCTACGCCCGCCACCGCCGTAGCCGACGGATGGACCGGCCACACGGTGTAACCCCGCGCAGCGAAGCGCAGGCAGGCTTGGTGACTATATTTGCTCGGATCAGACGAGGCTCCGACGACGGCGACGGTGGGCATGGCGTCATGCTGCCGAACCCGTGGCCGCAGGCCACAACCGAACCGCTGGGCCGCAGGCCGGCACCGCACCCGCGGCCCCCAGGCCGCGACCGCACCCGGCGCGCAGCGCCGACCGCACCGCTTCTAAATGGTGCGAACCCGTGCTTTCCCGAGCTGCCCGCAGGCCGCCATGATCGACCGGCCCTTGGTCATGCGCCGCCGCACCGGCAGTCCGTCCTCGCGCAACCAGCTGATGAAGCGCTCAATCTCCTCCTCCTCCGGAGCCCGGGTGAGGGGCAGGCTTCCGGGATTGTACGGAATGAGGTTTACCAGCACCCTGCCCAGGGGCGCGCACCACGCTGCAATGCGCTGGCTGTCTGCGCGCGCATCGTTGAGCCCGGGCATCAGGCAGTAGTTCACGCCCAAGGTGAAATTGCGCCGCTGGGGATAAGCCGCCAGCAGCACCTGGAGGTCGGCCAGGGGCGTGCGCCGGTTCACCGGCATGAGCCGATCACGGGCCTGGTCGGTGGTGGCGTTCAAGCTGACCGACAGGTTGAGCCGTTTCCAACCCTGGGCCGCGAGTTGGCGGATGCCCTCGGCGTGGCCCGCGGTGCACACGGTGAGACGCTCAAACGAGTAGTGCAGGCCACGCTGATCGGTAAGCACGCGGATCGCTTGAAACACCGCGTCGGCATTGTCGAGGGCCTCGCCCATGCCCATGAACACCAGATTGCGCGGCCGCCAACCCAGATGCACGCCGACGCTGACCAAT
>JBILDK010000396.1:0-3232 GCA_044352625.1 Planctomycetota bacterium | reverse complement strand
TGGATGTGGCCGGGATCCGCCATGAGGGCAGCGCGGCGGCCACGGGCGGGACCGAAGTGGTCGAGAACCAGCTCAAACAGCACCTGCTTGGCGTGGCCATAGCCGAAACCGTCGGGCCCCTGCAGGCTGGGATCGCGGTAGCGCGCGGCGAGGTCGACGATGCGCTGGTCGGCGGGCCCGGCGATGGCGCGGGCGATGCGGAACACCGGGCAGGTGTCAGGGTCCTTGGCGTCCTGCATGCCGGCGGAGTCGGTCTTGATCGACATGATGCGCTTGCGCAGCGGCTTCTCGTCCTGGAACGGGTCGATGGTGTTGCCGTAGCTCTTCGACATCTTCTCGCCGTCGATGCCCGGCAGCACGTCGGCATTGGGAGCCAGGCGGTGCGCCGGCTCGACGAACACCTCGGCCTGGAACTCGTGGTTGAAGCGCGCCGCCAGGTCGCGGGTGATCTCGATGTGCTGGACCTGATCCTTGCCCACCGGCACCACCTGGGCGCGGGGCGCGAGGATATCGGCGGCCTGCAGGATGGGATAGGTATAAAGGCCGATGTTGGGCGCGAAGCCCTTCGCCAGCTTGTCCTTGTAGGACACCGCCTTGTCCATGAGCGAGGTCGGGCAGACACAGGACAGCAGCCAGGCCAGTTCGGTGACCTCAGGCACATCCTGCTGCACATAGATGTTGATGCGTGCCGGATCCAGGCCGAAGGCGAGGTAGTCCACCACGACTTGATGCACGCTGGCTCGTAACGCCGCCGGATCGCGCTGGGTGGTCAGGGCGTGATAGCTGGCGACGAACACGAACAACTCGTGGCCCTCGGCCTGGAGGTCGAGGAACTGGCGGATCGCTCCGCAATAGTTGCCGAGGTGGATCTGGCCAGAAGGTTGGATGCCGGAAAGGACGCGGGGCATGGTGGAGAGCGTCCGGAAGTCCGGGGGTTCGGAAGTCCGGAAGTCCTGTGGAAAGGGAGTGGTGGGTCAGTCGCGGGCGGTCGAGACCAGGCCCCAGGCGCCCTGGAGCAGCAGCACCACCAGCAGGACGTCCCAGGCATCAACACCTCCTCGGGAGAAGAAGTGCAGGAACCCGAGCCAGGCAGCTGCGGTGATGACCGCCAGGACGAAGGTCACCAGAGCCGCCAGACGCACCCGGCGGGTGACCAATAGCATACTGTTAAATGCCATCTGGCCGCCATCGAGGGGAAAGATGGGGAGCAGGTTGAAAATGCCGAGGGTCAGGTTGACCAGGAAGGCTGCCTGCAGCCACAGTCCAACCCACACCGCCGTCTGCCCGGTAAGCCAGGCTGGACTCCAGGCGTTCAGACCCAGGTCGGCTGCCACGACGAGGCCCGCACACAGGAAATTAACCGCCGGACCAGCGGCCAGGATCATGAGTTCACGACTCGGACGGAGGTTGCGTTGCGAGGTGCAGACACCACCCAGGGCCCAGATGGTGATGCTGATACCGCTGGCGCCGCACCATTTGGCCACGATCCCGTGCCCGAACTCGTGGATCACGATGGCTGTCACCAGGCAGGTCAGCAGGGTCAGGATGCTGACCGCAGGTCCGATGCCTTGGGCGCTATGGTCGGGGGCCCACATCCAGCACAGCAGCACGAGCAGCAGGGCGGACCAGTGGACGAACAGGGGAATGGGGCCCAGGTGACCGAGGTACAGGCGCATGGTTCCGGTATAGCGAGGTCTCCAGCGTCGCAAATAGCATAAATATTCGGTAAGTTGATCAATCTCAGCGACCGTGGCGAACGATGCCTTATAAATTTCCGGTAAGTCGACGATAAACATTTTCAACCATTGCAACTTATCGAAACTTTTTTGAATTTACGCAGGTCAGTCGTCGCGAAGATGTTGACTTGGCGAAAAGATTGACATGATTGGCCGCGCCCTGCTGAGGGTCAACGGTCCGCGTGGGCCGAACCCTTCGTCCATCAGGGCATTTCGGCACAGCCAGGAGGTCTCCCATGTCCAACAAGCCTATGACCGGTGGTGAAATGGTCATCCGCTGCCTCGAACGCGAAGGTGTCGAGGTAATTTACGGCTATCCTGGCGGTGCCGCCATGCCGATCTTCGACGCATTGCTCGATTCCAAGATCAAACTCGTCCTGGTGCGCCACGAGCAGGGCGCGACCCATATGGCCGACGGCTGGGCCCGCGCCACCGGCAAGCCCGGCGTGGTCCTGGTGACCTCCGGCCCCGGCGCCACCAACACCGTCACCGGCTGCCTGACCGCGCTCATGGACTCGGTGCCAATGATCGTGATCTGCGGCCAGACCATCTCGCCCATGCTGGGCAAGGATGCCTTTCAAGAGGCCGATGTCACCGGCATCACCTACCCGGTGGTCAAGCACAGCTATCTGGTCAAGAATCCGGCGGACATCCCCCGGGTCATGAAAGAGGCGTGGTACATCGCCACCACCGGCCGTCCGGGCCCCGTGCTCATCGACCTGCCCAAGGACGTGACCCAGGGCCCGTGCAACTCCCCGTTCGTCGATGAGGTGCGCCTGCCTGGCTACAAGATCCCCGGCCGCTGCGCCCCGGACCTGCTCAAGAAGACCGCCGCGCTGCTCGCCAAGAGCCGCCGCCCGCTGCTGTACATCGGCCATGGCGCGGTGATCTCCAACGCCGGCCGGGCCATCCAGCAGCTTGCCGACAAGCTCAAGGCCCCGGTGGTCAACACCCTGCTGGGCAAAGGCGCGGTGCCCGAGGACCTGCCCTGCAACCTGGGCATGCTCGGCATGCACGGCACCGCCTACGCCAACAAGGCGGTCGAGCACTGCGACCTGATCTTCTCGATCGGCGCGCGCTGGGATGATCGCATCACCGGCAAGCTCTCCGAGTTCTGCAAGGACGCGGTGAAGCTGCACATCGACATCGATGTGGCCGAGTTCAACAAGATCATCCGCCCCGACGTGTCCATGGCCGGCGACGCCCGACTGGTGGTCGAGGACCTGCTGCCTTTGGTCGGTGCCTGCGACACCGCCGACTGGTGGAAGGACCTCAACGGCTGGCGCAAGCAGTGGCCGCTGAAGTACCCCAAGAAGGGCGGACTGCGCGCCCAGCACGTGCTCGACCGGCTCGACAAGCTCGGCGGTCGCGACTGCATCATCACCACCGACGTGGGCCAGCACCAGATGTGGTCGGCCCAGTTCAACCTCACCACCAAGCACCGCCACTGGGTGTCCTCTGGCGGCGCCGGCACCATGGGCTTCGGATTCCCTGCG
>JBILDK010000393.1:0-3238 GCA_044352625.1 Planctomycetota bacterium | reverse complement strand
CTCACGCCATTTGGCGGCACTCGCCGCCGGGGTCCTGTTACCGCTTGCAGCAAGCGCAGCGGACACTCAGCCCAACGTGGTCTTCATCATCGCTGACGACTTGGCGGCGCGTCTTGCCTGTTATGGCGACCCCGTGGTCAGTACCCCACGCCTGAATCAACTGGCGGCCGAGGGCGTGCGCTTCACCAACGCAATTGGCCAGGGCGGGGTCTGCACCCCAAGTCGCAATTCCTTCACGTCGGGCCTGAGCACCAAGACGGTCAAGGCGGATGGTGGCAGCAATCACTTCAACAATGTCCGGAGCACCATGACGGTGGGGCGGTTGTTCCGCCAGCATGGCTACCAGACCCTTTCGGTCGGCAAGGTCGAGCATGGGGATGGGATCAGGGTGGTGGATGATGCCGGCAACAATCAAGGCGAGCCGCCGAGGAATTTCTGGCTCGACTTTTTCCGCAGTGGGGCCAATCGTCTGGCCGAGGGAACCGTGCTCACGGCGACCGTCAACGGCTTCGTCCATACGTTTTCCGCCGGATCATCACTGACCGATATCCTCGCCGTGGTAAACTCCGGACAGAGCCACTATCGGATCTCACCCCAGTCCCTTGGTGGCCCGCGCATCGAACATCGAGGCGACAAAGCCGGAGCGGGATTCGTCTTCCGCGTGTCCAAGCCAGGCGCTGTGGCCTCGAACCTGAGTTATGTAGAGGGCAGAGACTATCAGGATCGCAAAGCGTGGGAGTTCCATCCCATGATGCCTACCGGGTCCGGAGCCAAGACGTTGTCGGTCATCAAGCATCCGAGCCGGTCCGACTCGGCGATGTACATCTACACCTACGACAACGCCACCGGCGTGCTCCAGGATGCTCAGCGCGCGCAACAGTTCACCCAATTCCTTGCCACCGAGCGGGTGGCCGGCAAACCATTCTTTGCCGCGGTCGGGTTCCACAACACCCATGGCCCGATTGAGGCTCGTCAGCAGTTGCATGACAAGTACTATGGTATGACGCTGCCGTTCGAGGTCCCGTCTGCGGGCGCCACCCCGGCCAGCCAGTTCGCTTTCACCTCCTTTGCTGATTGGAAGCTCTCGCAGGACCAGGAACGGCGCTATATGAGTGCCTATTACGCCGCCCTCGAGGAGCTGGACAACAGTGTCGGTCAAGTGATCGACGGCCTCAAGGCCCAGGGAATTTACGACGATACCATCATCGTCTTCACGTCAGATCAGGGGTATCACCTGGGTTATCACGGCCAGTGGAACAAGCACACCGTCTATCCCGAGACGCCGCGCGTCCCGCTGATCGTCCGTTACCCGAAGAAGGTGGCTCAGGGCGGGGTAGCCACTGGCACGGTCGAACTGCTCGACATCTTCCCCACCCTGGTCGAGCTCGCCCAACCCAAGGCTGACGATGGCAGCGCCGTGACCGTCACGGATCTGATCTCGGCTCCAGGTCGTTCCAATGGCGGCACCGATCTGGTGAGCAAGGGCGTCACCACCCGCCTGGACGGCCGCAGCTTCGCCCGCCAACTGGCCAATCCAGGCGTGGCCCCGGGTAAGCCGGCCGGATTCATCGAATGGCAGACCGCCATCTCCGGGGTGTGGAACCGCGCGGCCTACACTGACCGCTACTGCTACATCGAGCACTACGGCACCAAGGAACGCGAACTGTACGACCGCGCTACCGACCCAAAGGGTTATGTGAACCTGCTGGCGGGATCACCGAGCGTCTCCATACAGCAGGAGGCCGACCGCATCCAGGGCCTGCTTCACGCCTACTTCCCGCTGGCGGTGAACCAGGCGCCGACCGCAACCGCGGTCAGCACGACCACACCTGCCGGGGTGCCGGTCAATCTGGTGCTCAGCGGCACCGATCGTGATGGTGCCGTCAAGTCGTTCGTCCCCGCGAGTCCCGCCCTGGTGATGACTGGTTCGATCACCTACAGCGCAAGCACCGGGGTCTTCTCGCAGCCGGCCCGCTACACCCCGGGCCCAGGGGTGGTCGGAACCGTCACCAGCACCTATACCACCGTCGACTTTCTGGATAAATCCAGCGCTGCAGCCACCGTGACTATCACCGTGTCAGGCCAGCTGCCCAACGCCAAGCCAGTGGCTAATCCCCAGGCCCTGGCCATGACCACTGACAGCGCTCTCAACCTGACCCTGACCGGTAGCGACAGCGATGGTACCATCGCCAGGTACGATCATGGCCTGCCCGCCCACGGTACGTTGAGCGGTACCGGGGCGACGCTCGTCTACACCCCGGTGGCAGGCTATGTCGGCCCCGATGCCTTCACCTTCACCGTGACTGACGACAAGGGCGCCACCAGTGCCAGCGCCACGGTGTCGATCACGGTGGTCGCCAAGGCAGCCGATCACAGCCTGTTGATCTATGGTTCGGGCAGCGCGGGCGAAGGCGCCCAGGCTCCGTGGCTGGTGAGCAGCGGCGGCGGGGCGACGGTCGATGCGGCAAGCCGCGACGTCGCGCACAGCGACAGCACCGCGATCAAAGCCATTCTCGGCGCGAACGGTGAACTCGCACTACCCAGCTCAAGAATCACCTCCCAGGGCTTCACCGTCGCTCCGTACACGTCGGTCAGCTTCTGGCTCCATGGCGGCGCGCTTGGCGGACAGACCATTGCCCTGGCGGTAAACCGCCTTGCCCCGGCCGGCCTGCAGGCCCGTTACACCCTGCCCGGCACGCTGCAGGCGAATGTCTGGAAGCAGTTCACGATCAAGCTAGCCGACCTCGGCGCACCCATCTCCATCACCGATCTGCGGGCCATCCGCTTCTACGACCAGTCGGGGGTGACCCCCGCCCGGGCGTTCTACCTCGATGATGTCCGGCTCCTGAGCAATAGCACCCCGGTGGCTCCGACGGTGGCGGACCAGACGGCGATGGTGGGCGAGGACTTCGCGCTGACCGTTCCCGCCTGCACCGATCCTGATGGCGATCCGCTGACCTACACCGCGAGCGGGCTGCCAGCCGGCCTGGTTTTCGACCCGGTCACGCGCCGCATCTCCGGCCGGCCCCTCGCGGCTGGAACGGCGGTGGCGACCGTGACGGCCACCGATGGCGACCAGGCCTCAGCCGCGATCACCCTCTCCTTCACCGTGCTGGGTGGTGGCGTGGTGGTCTACGGGCAGGGTCCGATGCTTGAGGGTATCCAGGCTCCCTGGCTGGTGAGCACCAACATCCCTGCCGCTTCGACCACGGTCGGGGTGGACAAGGCGAGCCGGGAG
>JBILDK010000392.1:0-3252 GCA_044352625.1 Planctomycetota bacterium | reverse complement strand
GCGACAAGCAGGCGGTTGGTCACAAGGCCTCCTGGGCAGCGTCATCGAGAAACCACAGGGTATCTGCGGGCAGCAGACTGCAGGGCAGGTGCGGATCCTGGCCGGCGCGGGCACGACGCACCACGGCACCCTTGGCGGCCCCCAGGGCGAGCACCGCGCGGAAACTGGCGCTGCGGATCACGCCCAGGGACATGGTCAGGCGGCGCGCAGGCGGCTTGGGGCTGTCGAACACCGGGAACACCGGGTCGAGTTCGCGCAAGCCGGCATGGCCGGGAAACAGGCTGGCGACGTGGCCATCCTCGCCGATGCCGATGAGGCAGGCATCAAGCCCGCGCCCGGCGGTGAGATGGGTGAGCAGCGCGGCGTAAGCAGCGGCGGCGGCGTAGAGGTCGGCGCGTTCTGCGGGCATGGCATGGAGGTGCGCGGGCAGCGGTCCGCCGGCGCTCCAGGCCGCCAGGGTCGGTGCGTCGTTGCGCTCGGCGTCGCCCACTGCCACCGCGCGCTCGTCGAGCCACAACAGGTGCAAGCGGTCGCGCAGGAACGGATCACATTGGCTCGCCAAGGCGGTCAGTACGGGCCCTGGGGAACGGCCCCCAGGGATGGCCAGGGTAGCGCAGTCATGGGCCGCAGCGGCCCGGTCAAGGACCGCGTGCAGGGCTTCGGCCACGGCGGACGGGGTGTAAGGCAGCATGGACAGGCTGAGGATGGCCGCGCCAGCGTAATGCAAGCCTGCGCTGTGGACCCCATGCGAGCGAAGGAACCATCGCCCGGGCAGTTGTTTGCGGCCAGAATGCGGCAACGCCAGAAGCCCTCGGCTTTTTCCCTTCTTGAAGGGGGAGCTTTCGTGCTAGAGTGCGAAACCCCCACGAGTGGGGTACGCTTCGCCTGCCTCAACCTGCTGAACTGTCGCCCATGCCTGAACCGACTGAACCACCGACCGACACGACCGTGAAGCCGCGGGGCAACACCCCGATCCAGCTCACGCTCGACAAGACCCTGCCCGGCTGCAAGCGCGTGCGCATGCTCCGGGTCGAGGGCGCGATCGGCCTCAAGCCCGACGCCCTGCATGAAGTCGACAGCGTGCAGCGCGCGCTGCAGCAGGTGCGCGGCACCCATCCGCCGCCCATCATCTCGATCGACGGCATGCAGTACCCCTGCGTCATCGAAGGCTCGCCGCGTTCGCCCCGTCTGATGATGGAGGACAAGGGCGAGAAGGTCCTGCTGTATCTCGAAGTCGGTGGTGCCGCCGTCTCGAACGTGTGGTGTCTGCCGGGTCCGTTCCTGGTGTTCCGTGGCCGCGTCATCCCGCTGGAGTGGACCGGGCCCGCCGAGCACCTCGACATCCTGATGCAGGGCAAGGCCCTGGTGCCGAAAGAGTGGCTGGTGCGCGAGCCCTGGCGCAGCGTCCTGGCCCACGCCGGCCAGGTGCCGCCCCAGACCGAGCGGGCCAAGGCGGTGCGCGGTCGGCCGCTGCCGATTTTGGAAATGTTCGAAGTGGACAGCCGCCTCTGCGGCCAGGTCAAGTTCAAGTACCACGAGGACCTGCCCGAGGTCGATCCGCTCGAGCGCATCGGCATGATCGTGGCCGAGACCAAGGACGGCACGATCATCAAGTGCGAGCGCGACCGCGACCTCGAACTGCAGCGCTGCAACGAGTTCATCAAGCGCGGGGCCCTGGTGCAACGCCGCGGCGCCTTCGGCTTCGTGGCCGATGGCGATGCCGCCGATCGCTTCCTCGCCCAGGTCATCCCCAACCTGCAAGGCTGGGAGATCCGCGGGCGCGAGAAACTCCACCGCGGGCGCGCCCCCACCGACATCCAGACCAGCGCCAAGGTCACCGCCCACGACGAGTACATCGAGATCGAGATCGAGGCCGCGGTCGATGGCCGCAAGGTGCCGATCAAGGAACTGCTCAAGAACGCCGCCCGTGGCCAGAACGTCATGGTGTTCAAGGACGGTCTGCGCGCGCGCATCAACGACGAGTGGCTCAACCGCTACCGCACGTTGTCCGAGTTCGGCGGCCTCAAGGAGATCAACGGCAAGGTCCAGGTGCCGCGCCACGCCGCCGCCATGGCGGTGTCCCTCGCCGAATCCGGCGGGCGCATGGAGCTCGACGACATCACCAAGGATCTCGCGACCCTGGCCAAGGGCGGCGCCGACATCCCCCATGTCCCCTTGCCCAAGGGCCTCAACGCGACCCTGCGCGAATACCAGCACGACGGCTTCAACTGGATGGTGTTCCTGTCCAAGCGCGGCCTCGGCGGTGTGCTCGCCGACGACATGGGTCTGGGCAAGACGGTCCAGTCGTTGACCTTCGTGCTGCATCGTCATCTCGAGGATCCCGGCGTGCATCTCGTGGTCGCGCCGCGCTCGGTGGTCGACAACTGGGTCGATGAATGCCAGAAGTTCGTGCCCGACATGCCGGTGCACGTGCACATCGGCCTCGACCGGGTGAAGGATGAAAAGAAGCTGCCCAAGAAGGGGCTGCTGCTCACCAGCTACAACATCCTGCAGCGCGACATCAAGCTGCTCGGCGCGATCGAGTACTCGACGGTGCTGCTCGACGAGGCCCACGTCATCCGCAACCCTGAGGCCAAGACCACCCGCGCGGCGATGAAGATCGTCGCACGCCGGCGCATGTGTCTCTCGGGTACCCCGGTGCAGAACTGCGCCGAGGACCTGTGGCCGATCTTCCACTTCCTCATGCCCGGATTCCTCGGCCGTCGCAAGACGCTGAAAGAGACCCTGCAGGACGACCCCGAGGCCATCAGCCGCCTGCGCGACCGGGTCTCGCCCTTCGTGCTGCGCCGGTTGAAGAAGGAGGTCGCCACCGAACTCCCGCCCAAGACCGAGATCCTGCTCCACGCCGAGATGAGCGAAGAGCAGCGCATCTTCTACAACGACCTGCTCGAAAAGGAGCGCGTCGGGGTGATGGACCTGCTCGGCAGCAAGGGCCTCGAACGCTCGCGCGTGTCGATCCTCGCCGCGATCACCCGCCTACGCCAGGCGGCCTGCGCCCCGGCGCTGGTGGGCGGCGAGCTGGTGGCCTCGGCCAAGATCGACCTGTTCATGGATCTGGTCGAGGAACTGATCAGCGAGGGCCACCGCGCCCTGGTGTTCAGCTCGTTCACCAAGTTCCTGGGCCTGATCGAGGCCAAGCTCACCGAGCGCACCATCACCTACCAGTACCTCGACGGCCGCACCCGCGACCGCTCGGCCAAGGTCAAGGCGTTCCAGAACGGCACCGACCCG
>JBILDK010000391.1:0-3258 GCA_044352625.1 Planctomycetota bacterium | reverse complement strand
CCTCACGGTTAATGATGGTCCTGTTGAGCAATCACAACAGTCGACTGACGTGATCCACCTCGACTGGAACGCCACTGCGCCGTTGCATCCCGCCGCCCGTGCGGCGTGGCTTGCGGCCCAGGACGGGGCCTGGGGCAATCCCGCGTCGATCCACGCCGCTGGGCGCGCGGCCCGCCATCACCTCGATCAATCCCGCGCGGCCCTCGCCCGGCACCTGGGCTGCCACGCCCACGAACTCATCCTGACCAGCGGCGGCACCGAGGCCCTGGCCCTCGCCATCCACGCCGCCGCGGTACACCGCGGTGGACGCCCGCGCATGGTGGTGGGCGCGACCGAACACAGCGCGGTGCTGCGCAACGCCGCGGCCTGGGGCGAACCGCTGATGGTTCCGGTGGATGGTCGCGGCCTGATCGATCCGGCCGCGCTCGCGGCCGCCGCTGCGGATGCGGCGCTGGTGGCGGTGCAGTACGCCAACAACGAGACCGGCGTGCGTCAGGACCTGCCGGCGCTGATCGCGGCGGTGCGCGCCGCCGCGCCGGGGGCCTGGTTCCTGGTGGACGCCTGCCAGGGGGTGGGCAAGGAACCGCTGGCCTTCTCCACGCTTGGCGCGGATCTGCTGGCCTGCGCTGGGCACAAGTTCGGCGCGCCGAAAGGCTGCGGGATCCTGGTGGCTCGGACCGGGTTGAAGCTCGCGCCGCTGATCCAGGGCGGTCGCCAGCAGCAGGACCGGCGCAGCGGTACCGAGGACCCGGCGGCGGCGGCGGCTCTGGCGGCGGCCCTGATGGCGGCCCCGGACGAGGTCGAGCGCCAGCGCCAAGGTGAACTGCTCGACCGCGCGTTCACCGCGATCCGCAGCGAACTCCAGCAGGCGGTGTGGCTCGGCCATGAGGCCCCGCGTCTCGCCAATACCCTCAGCCTGCTGCACCCGGGTGTGGCCAACGAAGTCCTGGTGCAGCGCCTCGATCTTGCGGGCTTCGCGGTGTCCACCGGCTCGGCGTGCATGGCGGCTCGTGGCCAGCCGAGCCATGTGGTCGCTGCTATGGGCGTGCCCGCCGATCTCGCCCGCTCCGCCATCCGCGTGTCCATCGGCCACACCACCACCGATCTGGGATCCTTTGTGGCTGCGTATGTGCAGGCGGTGCGCGCCCTCGCCAAAACCTGTGGCACTGCTAGGGTGGGGACATGATCGATCTCGTCCCGTTCATCCGCGATGTGCCCGACTTCCCCAAGAAGGGCATCACCTTCAAGGACATCACGCCGCTGCTGGGCGACGCCCATGCGCTGGCGGCGGCCATCGACCGCTTGGTGTCGCCGTGGTACGGCAAGGGCGTCACCAAGGTTGTGGGCATCGAGAGCCGCGGCTTCATCCTCGCCCCCGTGGTGGCGCTCAAACTCGGGGTTGGTTTTGTGCCCATGCGCAAGCCCGGCAAGCTGCCGTGGCGCGCCCTCAGCCAGAGCTACGGCCTGGAATACGGCAGCGACACCATCGAGATCCACGAGGACAGCCTGGTCAAGGCCGATCAGGTCCTGCTGGTCGATGACGTGCTCGCCACCGGCGGGACCATGGGTGCGGCGCTGTCGCTGGTGCGTCGCCTGGGCGCGACCCCGGCGGGCGCGGCCTTCCTCATCGACCTCGCGTTCCTCGGCGGCAATCAGAAGCTTGGCGTGCCGGTGACGGCGGTGCTCACCTACTGAATCGCCACCACGCGAACCACGCGCAGGCGTGCAGCGTCACGATCAGCCAGAACACGACCTGATAGCTGACCTTGGCGTTCTTGTGGCGAATCAGCCGCTGTGCCAACAAGGCCCCCGGCCAGCCGCCGAACAGCTCGAGCGTATGCAGCGTCACCTCAGGCACACGCTCCCGCCCCCGCCGCGCTGCACGTTTGTCCCAGGCGTAGATGAGGAAAGTGAGCAGACTGTTGACGACATAGGCGCCAAGAATGCCCATGGCGAGATTCATGACGCGGCCTGGGACGGACACCACTGGGCCACCGGGCAACCGGCGCAGCGCGGTGCCCGCGCCGTGCAGGTATAGCGCCCGTGCAGGATCAGGTAGTGATGCGCGTGCATCAGGTGCTGGGTCGGAGTGAGGCGCAGCAAAGCGGCCTCGGTGGCCTCGGGCGTGGTGGTGGTGCAGAAGCCGAGGCGGTTGGCGACGCGCTGCACATGCGTGTCCACGGCGATGGTAGGCTGGCCGAAGGCGATGTTGAGCACCACGTTGGCGGTCTTGCGGCCGACGCCCGGCAGCGCTTCCAACGCCGCGCGCTCAGCGGGCACCTCGCCGCCATGCCGCTCGATGAGGAGCCGGCACAGACCGATGACATTCCTGGCTTTCATCCGCCACAGTCCGATGGTGCGGATGTAGGGGGCCAGCCCATCCTCGCCCAGGGCGAGCAGCGCCAGCGGGGTGTTGGCTAGGGGAAACAGTTTCGCCGTGGCGAGATTCACCGAGGCATCCGTGGCTTGGGCCGAGAGCACCACCGCCACCAGCAATTCGAAGGTGCTGCCGTATGCGAGGTCACTCTTGGGCTCGATGGCCGCTGCCAGCGCGTCATAGATCGCAGCGACCCGTGCGGCCTCAGACGACCGGACGACCGGACGACCGGACGACCGGACGGTTGTCATAGCCGGACAGCAATCGAGCGCGCATGCGCTTCCAGGCCCTCGCCCCTGGCCAAGGCCAGCCCAGCCCCGGCGAGGCGGCGGAAATCCGCCTCGCCGAAATTGATCAGGCTGGTGCGGCGCAGGAAGGTGTCGGCGCCGATGCCCGACCACATGCGCGCGGTACCACCGGTGGGCAGGGTGTGGCTGGGCCCGGCGACGTAATCGCCGATCGGTTCCGGCGACCACGGGCCCACGAAGATCGCGCCGGCATTGGTCAGGCGTGGCACCAACGCCTTGGGATCGGCCACCAGCACTTCGAGATGTTCCGGCGCAAAACGGTTGCTGATCGCTACCGCCTGATCTGCCGTGGCACAGCGGATCAGCCGGCCGAAACGCTGGATGCTGACGGTGGCGACCGTGCGTCGGGGTTCCGGCAGGGCGGCGAGTTGGGTGGCCACCTCGGCCTGGATGCGCTCGGCCCCTGCGCCGACATGCAGGCACACCGCCATGGCCAGGGTGTCATGCTCGGCCTGGCTGAGCAGATCGGCAGCGACGAAGCGCGGGTCGGCAGTCTCGTCGCTGATCACCAGCACCTCGCTGGGGCCGGCGAGCATGTCGATGTCCACGCGTCCGTAGGCGCGCTGCTTGGCC
>JBILDK010000390.1:0-3265 GCA_044352625.1 Planctomycetota bacterium | reverse complement strand
CACCCCGTCCTGGCCTGTGCGCGTGCACCATCGCCCACGCCGGGCAATCCACCGTGGTGTGTGCGCTCAACCAACCACCAACCACCAACCACCAACCACGCGCGCAGCGCCCATGGCCCTCCTGACCACCGTCCACGCCGATGTCCTCGCCCGCCTGGGTCGGGTGTCCGTCACCGCGCGCCATGCGGTGGAATCGGCCCTGGCGGGTTCGCACCGTTCGGTGCGGCGTGGTTTGTCGGTGGAGTTCGCCGGGCACCGCGAGTACCAGCCGGGTGACGACCTGCGCCGGCTCGACTGGGCGGTGTGGGCGCGCAGCGACCGCTTCGACGTGCGGGTGTACGAGGAGGAGACCCGCCTGCGCGCGACCCTGGTGGTGGATGCCAGCGGGTCGATGGGCTACGGCGGCGAGGGCGGCAAGCTGGGCTATGCCCGGATCCTGGCGGCGGCGCTGGCGTTCTTGATGGTGCGGCGCGCGGATGCGGTGGGCCTGGCGGTGGTCGATACCGCGGTGCGGATCCATCGGCCGCCGGCCGCGACCATGGGCCATGTGCTCGCCCTGCTCGAAGCCCTGGAGGACACCCCGGCGGGCGGCGAGACCGCGCTCGGACCGGTACTCGAATCCCTGGGCGCACGCCTCGGCCGCCGTGGGCTGGTGATCGTGCTCACAGATGCGTTCGATGCTCCGGTCAGCCTGGGCCGGGCCTTGCGCTTCCTACGCCATCGCCGCCAGGACGTACGCCTGGTGCAGGTGGTGGATCCGGATGAAATGACCTTCCCCTTCGCCGGCATGGCGGAGTTCGTGGGCCGCGAGGGCGAGCCGCGTCTGCGCCTGGATGCGGACCGGGTGCGGCCGTGGTACCAGGAGGCCCTGGCCGAGCATCGCCGGCTCCTCGCCGCCGCCTGTCATGCTGGCGGCGTGGTGCTCGACACGGTGCGCACCGATGAGGATCCGGCGCTGGCCCTAGCTCGTATTTTGGGCGCCGCGGGCGAGGTCCGCCGGTGATCGAGTTTGCCAACCTCGGCATGCTTGTCGGTGTCGCGGCGGCAGCAACCCCGGTGCTGATGCACATCGCCCACCGCCGAAAATTCAAACGCGTGGACTGGGGCGCGATGGGCTTTTTGCAGGACATGCTGGCACGGCGGCGGGGCCGGCTGTCGCTCGACAACTGGCTGCTGCTGCTGATCCGCGCCGCGATCCTCGCCTGCCTCGCCCTGGCCCTGGCCCGCCCGCAGTGGATGGGCCTCGCGGGGGGCGGCGAGCGCATCATGCGCAGCGGCCGGGTGGCGGCGGTGCTGTGCTTCGACGATTCCCTGTCATCCCAGGCGGTCAGCAACGGCGTCACCGACCTGGAACGCATGAAGGCCCTGGCGCAGGCCTACCTCGACACCCTGCGCCCGGGCGACGAAGTCAGCATCGTGCGCCTGTCGCAGGTCGGCGGGGCCCTGCCCGAGCCGCTCTACGATCTGGGCGCCGCCCGCGACCTGATCGATGCGATCCAGCCCACCGCCCTGGCCAGCGACCAGGCGGTGCTGCTCGGGGCCGGGCTGGACCGCCTGGCGCGGCATTTCAATCCCGCCGCCGAACTGGTGCTGATCAGCGATGGCCGCGCCGACGGCTGGGGCGAGGCCCAGCGCTTTACCGTGCTTACCCGACGGCTGCGCCCCGCTGGCGTCGCGGTCGGTGGCCGTGACGCCCCCCAACTCGTGGTCCTGGCCCCGGTCGCCGGTACGACCCTGGGCGACCTTGCCATCACCGACCTGACCCTCGACCGCGGCCTGGTAGCCGAAGGCACCGCAGCCGTGGCGCGGGTGCGCGTGACCCGCGCCGGACAGGTGCCCGTCGCTGGCGTGCGCCTGCGCTTGGCGCGCGATGGCCGCGTGATCGAGGAGCGCGACCTGCCTACCGATCTTGGAACCGGGACCGAGATCGCCGTGCCGCTGCGCTTCCCCACTGCCGGCAGCCGCGTCATTGAAGCAACCCTGGCCGGCGTGCGCGACGCCCTGCCCATGGATGACCGCCGCGCCCTCGCGGTCGAGGTCGAACGCCGCCTGCCGGTGCTGCTGGTCGAGGGCCAAGCTGCGGACGAAGCCCTGGGCGGGCCCCTCGGCCTGGTGGCAGCGGCGCTTGATCCGGTCGGCCGTGGCGAGGGCCTGTTCGCGCCACGCCGGATCCTCGCCGCGCGGCTTGACGAAACCGCCCTGGCGGGTGTGCGGGTGGTGATCCTGGGCGATGTGGCCGCACTCGACGCTACCGCCACCGCTGCGCTCGAACGCTGGGTGGCGGCGGGCGGTGGCCTGCTCATCGTGCCTGGACCAGGCACCGACCCCGACCTCGCCAACCGCCTGTGGTGGCGCGGGGGCGATGGCCTGCTGCCCTGCGCCTTGGGCGCAGCCCAGGACCTTGCACCGGGCCGCGAGCCCGTCGGACCGGACCTCGGACATCCCGCCATGGGTGGGTTCCAGGGCACCGACGCCGGAGCCTGGAGCGGCGCCAGCGTGCGTCGCCGCTTTGCCCTGGACCTGGGCGGCGGACGCGAGGCCGGCGTGGCCATGACGGCGCGCCTGCTCAGCTTGGCGGACGGCTCACCCCTGGTGGTCGAACGGCAACGCGGCCTGGGCAGCGCCGTGTTCATCGCCACCAGTCTCGATGGGACTTGGGGCGACCTGCCGTTTTGCCCGGCCTTCGTGCCTCTGGTGCGTGGCCTTGCGGCGCACCTCGGTGCCACCGTACTACCGCCGCGCAACCTTGGGGCAGGTGAACGCCTGGCGTGGATCGGCTCCAGCGAAGGCGCGACCTGCGCCGGCCCGGACGGCCGCCCGGTCACACTCACCCCCGGCACCTGGGAGGGCAAGCCCAGCCTGCTCTCGCCGCCCTTGGCTGCCACCGGCGCCTATGAATTGCGCGTCGGCCAGACAGATCCGATCCGCTATGCGGTGACGCTCGACCCGCGCGAGGCAGGCCTCGCGGCAGCCGATACCGGCACCGTCGATACCTGCCTCGCCCCGGCCCACGCCCACCGTGCCACCGCCCCTGAAGCCGTGATTCCGCTGTTTGCCGAGGGCCGCGGTACGGGCCATGACCTGTGGCAGATCCTGGTGCTGCTGGCACTGGCTCTGCTGGTGGCTGAAACCCTCCTCACCCGCCGGCAAGGTGCAGCCGAACGCGGAGCACAGGCGGTATGACCGGGTTCTCCCTCATCCTGGTCGGCTGGAACGGCGTGGTGGTGGCATTGCTCGCCCTCGCCGCGGCCTGGATCGTGCTGCG
>JBILDK010000389.1:0-3273 GCA_044352625.1 Planctomycetota bacterium | reverse complement strand
CCGGACGACCGGACGACCGGACGACCGGACGTATCCGGGGTGGCTCACTCCGGATATTCCGCCCTCTGGCACCTTCACACTTGGCGCTGCAACCATGCCTGCGGCGATGCGATCGATTTCGTGGCCGCGGCAGTGGCCGGCGGGGTGCTCGATATCGGCATCAGCGATCACGGACCGTTTCCCGACGGGCGCTGGCAAGAGGTGCGCATGCGCAGCGAAGAAGTGGATGACTACCTTGCGGCGATCCAGGCGGCCCAGGACGCCTTCCCCCAGGCCCGGGTGCGGCGCGGGTTTGAGTATGAGTGGCTGCCCGAGATGACCGGCTGGTACGATGAGCTGCTTGGCAGGTACCAGCTCGATTACCTCATCGGCGCCTGCCATTACATCCCGGTCCAGGGGCGTTGGACCTCGGCCTTCGACCTCCTGACCGAGCCCGGCCATCTCACCGCCTTCGTGCGCCAGACCCAGGACACCATCCGCAGCGGGCGCTTCGCCTTCATCGCCCATCCCGACATCTTGGGCAATTCCTTCAGTAAGTGGACGCCGGAAGTCGCCGCCGCCGCCGAAGACATCTGCGCCTGCGCTGCCGCCGAAGACGTGCCGCTGGAGATGAATTCGTACGGTCTGCGCAAGACCCCCGTCGCCGGCCGTCCCGGTTATCCCTGGAAGCCATTCTGGGAGGTCGCTGCGCGCCACGGCGTGCGCGTGGTGCTCTCATCCGACGCCCACCGCCCCGAGGACACCTGCGCCGGCTACGCCGACCTTGCCGCGTGGCGTGATGAACTGGGGCTGATGGAGGCGGATCTCGACCTCGGGTCGCGGCCCGCCGCGTCGGCGGGTTGATCTGCTCAGCCCGCCGCCTTGGCCTTGGCTTCCAACTCTGACCAGCGCGCGTAGAGCCCATCGATGGCGGTGCGGGATTTTTCCGCCTGTTGATGCAGGCCGATGAGTTTATCGGCATCGGTGGCGATGGCGGGATCCGCCATCTGCGCGTCGAGCGCGTCCGCGGCTGCCTCAGCGGCGTGGATTTTCTCCTCCATCCGGTCGAGTTCGCGGCGTTCGCTCTTGCTCAGTCCGGTGGCACCAGAGCGCAAACCGCCGCGTTGACCCGAAGCGGTGGGCGGACTACTGCGGCCGATATCCAGCGCCTGGGCCTGTTGCCATTGCCAATAGTCGGCGTGGGGCGTGGCCTTGCCGAAGCCGTCGAGGGCGAGCAGCTTGGTCGAGACCCGATCGAGGAGAAAGCGGTCGTGGGTGACCACACACACCGCGCCGGGGAACGAGAGGATCGCGTCCTCCAGTACCTCCAGCGTGGCGATATCGAGATCGTTGGTGGGCTCGTCCAAGAGCAGCACGTCAGCAGGCTGCTGCATGAGCTGGCTGATGAGCAGCCGCGCATGCTCGCCACCCGAGAGGCTGCCGACGTCCTGGTCCATCTGTTCGGGACGGAAGCAGAACCGCTTGGCCCAAGCCATGACGTGGATTTTGCTCTGGCGAAAGCTCACCGTGTCGCCATTGGGGCACAGGGTGTGGCGCAGGGTCTTTGTGGGGTCGAGGCTGGCGCGGTCCTGGCGGAAATAGACCACGCGTAGGCCCTGGGCGCGCTTGAGGGTGCCGGCCCCGGGCGCGAGTTCCCCGGCGAGCACGCGCAGCAACGTGGATTTTCCAGAGCCGTTGCGCCCGAGCAGGCCGAGGCGCATGCCCGGTCCAAGGTCGAGGTCGAGGTGTTCGACCAAGCGCCGGCCGCCGATGTCCACCGCCAGATCCTTGGCCACCAGCAGGTCCACGCTGCGCCGGTCGGAGCTGGTGAAGTCGATGCCGGCGGTGCGGCCTTGGCTGTTGCGCCAGGCGACCTCAGCCAACTCCGACTGGCGGTTCTCGGCCACCAGGATGCGGCTGGCGGCGTGGGTCATCTGCGCTTTCAGGCGTTTGCGCAGCCAGGCGACCTCCTTGGTCACCTGGTTTTGCAGCACCGCTTGGCGGTGTTCGAGCCCGGCGATGGCCTGCTCGCGGGCCTCAAGGAAATCAGCGTACCCGCCGTTGGAGCGGAAATGGCTGTCGGGGAAGCGTGGATTGATTTCGACGATGCGGTTGGCCACGGCCTCAAGAAAGGCGCGGTCGTGGGTAACGACCACAAACGCGAAGGGCGCTGCGCCGAGCACGCTTTCCAGCCACAGCACGCCTTCCAGGTCGAGGTGGTTGGTGGGCTCGTCGAGCAGCAGGATCTGCGGCGACTGGGCGAAGGCGGCGAGCACCGCCACGCGCTTGCGCCAGCCACCCGAGAGCGTGGCGATGGTGGTATCAGGATCGGCAAAGCCTGAGCGCCGCAGATCCAGCTCGGCAGCCAGTTCGGCCTCGTGGGCCTCCATCCCGGTGGCGATATAGCCCGTGGCCACCAGATCCACGGCCCGGTCGGTGGGCTTGTAGCCATCGGCCTGGTTGAGGTGGACCAGGCGCAATCCGCGCATGATCGCAACCTTGCCCGAATCGGGTTTTTCGGTCTCGGACAAGATGCGCAGCAAGGTCGATTTGCCGCAGCCGTTGGGCCCGAGCAGGCCGATGCGTTCGCCCTCGCTGATCTCGAAGGCAAGGCCTTCGAAGAGCGGACGGGCGCCGACAGAGCGCGACAGATCGGTGGCAGTGAGCAGGGTAGGCATGGGCAGGGCCTTCGGCCCGTGGTTGGTGGTTGGTGGTTGGTGGCAGCGTGTTCTGGGCCTACGACTCGCCACGTGCCGTGCGTTGCAGCTCGGCCAGCAGGGTTGCCGCCTGGCGCGGCGTGAGGTCGTCCAGGTCCAGGCCCTTGAGCCGTTGCAGCGTGGGGCTCTCAATGCCGTGGAACAGGGTGAGCTGCACCGGCTGGGTGACCCGCGGGAGGGGGGCCGCGGTGGCGTGACCCTCGCGCTCGGTGAGGTTGCCGTTGAGCTGTTCCAAGGTGGCGAGGACTTCGCGCGCGCGACCCACCACCGTGGCCGGTACGCCCGCGAGGCGGGCGACATGGATGCCATAGCTCTTGGCCGCGGCGCCGGACTCGATGCGGTGCAGGAACGCCACGTCGTCATCCTGCTCCGCCACCGCTACCCTGAGGTTGCCGATGCCCGGCCGGTCGGCGGCGAGGTCGGTCAACTCGTGGTAGTGGGTGGCGAACAGGGTGCGGCAGGCGATGCGGTCGTACAGGTGCTCGGTGATCGCCCAGGCCAGGCTCACGCCGTCGAAGGTCGAAGTGCCGCGGCCGACCTCGTCGAGGATCACCAGGCTGCGCGCGGTGGCGTGGCG
>JBILDK010000388.1:0-3282 GCA_044352625.1 Planctomycetota bacterium | reverse complement strand
TTCGTTGTTCCGCTCGGCTTCCTTCTTGTCCTCGCCCGACAGGTCGTCGGCATCGTCCTGGTCATCGTCCGCATCGGCGGGGACCGGCTTCTCGCGGTAACAGTGGTGCGCCTCGTCATTGATCGCGATGATGTGCTTCATCCCCATCAGGTCGGGGCACACGCGCTGGAGCATCTGCCCCGCGGTTTCCTTGGTGTCCAATTCCTCGCCCTGGCGACCCTGGAGCAGCGCCCGTCCACCAGCCGACAGCTCAATGCGCTCTCGCATTTTGAAAGCGTGATAATTGGTGATGACGATCTTGGCCTTGTCGAGTTCGCCCAGCAGATCGCCCGGCACCAGCTCGCGGCTTTTGTAATAGCTGTCGGGGTCGTTTGGATTCAGCACGCGCAGTCGGTCGCGGATGGTTAGTCCGGGCGTGGTGATGAGGAAGCCGCGTGTGAAGGTCTTGCTCTGCGGATGACGGACGGCGTTGAGCGTCTGCCAGGCGATGAGCATGGCCATCACCGTGGTCTTGCCGGCACCGGTGGCGAGCTTGAGCGCAAGCCGGCTGAGGCCGGGATTCGCGTCGTTGTTGGCGTTGGCGAGGTGTTCGAGAAAGAGACCGGCGTGCTTCTTGTTCTTCGGGGCTACCTCGGTCAGCCAGATCGCGGTCTCGATAGCTTCGAGCTGGCAGAAGAATGGCCGCTGCCGGCTGAACTCGTGGTGCCGCCAGTGCTGGAGCAACCGGGCGGTCTCGGGCGTTACCTGCCAATAGGTTGGATTGGGCTCGCTGCGCCACTGATCTACATGCTGGCGCAGTTCGTTGATGATCGGGGTTGGGTCGTATTTCTGGGCCTCGCTCGACAAGCCCATGCCCTCGTCGAAGACCAGTTCCTGCTGCTTGCCCTGGCCGGCACCCTTGCGTTTACGCGGCTTTGGAATGGGCGTGATGAGGCTTACCTGGCGGCGGAAATCGACGATCTTTTGCGTCGGCTGGCCGGTGTCGTCGAGTTCCCAATGCCGGTTGGGGTAGGTGTACGGCGAATTGAGGATGGGGTGGTCGAAGAAGGCGTTTATCATTCGTCGTACTCGGTCGGCACCACCTCATCGCGGATAAGTTCCTCCAGCAAACAGCTGAGGTAGGTCTCGACCGGGAGGGTGCAGGTGAGCAGCAGGTCGTCGCCGGAGAGATCCACCACCACCTGGGTCGGCTGCACGCGCAGTGCGCGGCGCCCGCCGTGCAGGCGGGCGGCCTGGGCGCGGGTCAGGCCGGCGGCCGCCAGGGTCGCGTCCTCGCGCGCGGCGGCTTCGCCCGCGGCCGGGATCATGCCGTCGCCGAACAGCGGGCCCAGGGGCTGGCATTCGAAGCTGTCGAAGCGGCGCTGCATGGCCACGGCATCGCCAGTGAGCAGTTCTTCGCCGCCGCTGGTGCGGACCACGTCACCCTCCAGCGCGCGGTCGAACAGACCATCGCTGATGCGCGCGTCGAGATAGCGGTTGAACAGCCAGGCCTGGACCGCGAGCAGGCAGGCGCCGGGCTCGGCGCGGGCGGCGGCCGGCAGTCGGGCCCCGCTGAGCATCATCTGGCCGTAACGCGCCAGGCTGCCCTCGGGCCCCAGGCGTTCGCGACCGATGCGGTTGGGCAGACCCTGGCGGCGCAGGTGGTCCATGACCTGGCGTGCATTGCGGTAGCCCTCGCCCTTGGCAGCGCCGGCTATGGTCAGGGTCCAGGACAGGCCGCTGATCGTGGCCGGGGTGATCGGCTTGTGGCTGCGCGTGACTTCAAGCACACGCATCTTGCCCTGGGCCCCGGCACCCTTGAGCGCCCCCGGGTTGTCGACCGCATCCACGGGCACGCTGAACCACTGCACCAGACGCGCCTGACGGTCGCGGGCGCCGGCATGGCTCACCAGCGCTTCGTCGATCTGGGCGGCGCGGGCCACGGCGGCCTTGGCCTGGCTGGTGGACAGTCCGGTGCGCCCGACCCGCAGCCACCAATGACCCCCGGTACGCGCCGGCTGCTTGGCCAGGACTTCTTCGGCGGCGCAACGGGTGACGCGACCGCGCACCCCGGTCAGAATAGCGGTAAGCAGAGGCATGGTCATGACGTAACGGGGAACGCCGACGGCGGAACGCGGAACTTGCGGCGGGACGGTTCGTACGCCATCTTAGGCTACATGACTGACCCGATGATCGGCCAGACGTTCGGCAATGTGCGCTTGGTCAAGCGGCTGGGCGCCGGAGCCATGGGCATCGTCTATGAGGGGCTGCACCGGGTGACCAAACGCTCGGTGGCGGTGAAACTGCTGACCCATGACAGCGGCCATGCCGGCGAGCGCTTCGCCCGCGAAGCCCAGGCCGCCAGCGCGGTGACCTCGCCCCAGGTGGTGCAGGTGATCGATGCCGGCATCAGCGACGGCCAACACTACCTGGTCATGGAACTGGTGGTG
Source organism: Planctomycetota bacterium (assembly GCA_044352625.1). Taxonomy (GTDB): domain Bacteria; phylum Planctomycetota; class UBA11346; order UBA11346; family UBA11346; genus JAKLKR01. The sequence goes on along the minus strand of JBILDK010000388.1, from coordinate 853 downwards.
GGACGCAATGTCGGGGACATTCTCGACGAAGTCGCCAAACAGGATCAAGCCACGCCCCCTACCGACCGGCCGCGGGGCAGCCTTGATGCGCGCGCGGTGGTACGCATCGCCATCCACGTTGCCGAGGGCCTGCAAGCGATCCACGCCTGCGGCATTGTGCACCGCGACATCAAACCCGACAACATCATGGTCACCGTCGCGGGGACCATCAAGATCGCCGACCTCGGCTTGGCCAAGCGCCTGGATGATCCCGACCTGCAACGCCTGACCGGTACCGGTATGGTGGTGGGTACGCCGCTGTATGTATCGCCTGAAGGGATCCGCGATCCGCAGCACGTGGATGGTGCGGCAGATGTCTACGGCCTGGGCGCAACGCTCTATCACCTGCTGGCGGGGCGGCCGCCGTTTGACGGCAAGACGCCCTACGAGGTCATGCGCGGGCACCTCGAAGAGAAGTTCCAACCGCTGCTCCAGCTCAATCCGGCGTTGCCCAAGGGGCTGGTCGAGGTGATCGAGGGCTGCCTGGCTAAAAAGCCCACGGCGCGTCTCTCCCCGGCGGCGATCATATCTGCCCTCAGCAACCCGACCCGGGCCTCGGCGCCGCGGCGCTCACCGGTGCTGCTGGCCACCGTGGCGGTAGCGGTCGCGGTGCTGGCAGCTGGGGTGCTGGCCTGGTTTTCCCTAGTGCGTGGCTCATCCCCTGCGGCGGTGACGTCCAGCGAAGCGGTGTTGGTGATCAAAGCCGAGGTGCCCAGGGTGCAGGCCAAAGTCGATGGCGCTGCATGGCAGGACGTGCCCCCGGGTGGATTGCATGTCGCCGCTGGGGAACGTCACCTGACGCTGCGTGCCCAAC
>JBILDK010000387.1:0-3283 GCA_044352625.1 Planctomycetota bacterium | reverse complement strand
CGATGCCTGCCTCGGCTGGGCCGACACCATCCCCGTGCTCGACCGCCTCGCGACCGCGGTGCGCGCACGCCGTGACGTGACCCGCACCGCGTAAGCAGGCCCCTGGGAGGGGCGAGGCCCAGTTCGCCAATCGGATCAGCTCCCCGATCAACCTGGGTGTGAGAAATCCGTCCATCCGCGTAGATGCCCAGGAGGCAATGAGGACTTGGTCCGTGGGCGGTCACCCAACTGGTGATCCTTAACCCTGACTGTCGCGGTTGGTGGTTGGTGGTTGGGTTCTGGTGGTTGGGGGGCAGCACCTTGCGGCGCCGCTGCGGAGCACCCATCCGGTGCCGGACAACACCATCACAACGCATTGCGATGCAGTCCCCAACCACCAAACACCAACCACGTTTTTCGGGTCGATAGCTCCGACAAGAAGCGCCTGGTTTCTCACGCGGCTCCGCGTGAGGATTTCCACGGCTTTGTCTTGGATTAACCGAGTGCCAGCTTCGCCTTGAAGGCCATCGCGTAGATCATGACCTGTTTGACCATCGCGGTCAGGCCGTTGGCGCGGTTGGGCGAGAGGTTCTGGTTGAGGCCCAGCTCGGTGATGAAGGTCGGTGGCGCGGCGAGGATCGCGGCGGGCGGATGCCCGCTATAGACCGAGAGCAGCAGCGCCACCAGACCGCGCACCAGCACCGCGTCGCTGTCGCCGCGATAGACCACGGTGCCGTCCACCAGATCGGCCCACAGCCACACCGTCGAGGAGCAGCCGCGCACGCGGTTGCCCTCGATGCGCTGCTCCTCCGGCAACGGCTCCAGGGCCTTGGCCATAGCGATGATGCGGGCGTAGCGCGCCTCCCACTCGGGCAGCGCCTGGAACTCGGCCACCAGGGCGCGCTGACGTTCGGTGATGGTGCTCATCCCAGCCATTCCGTGTGGATGAATTCCCCGGGCTTCTCGTTGCGTTCGTAGGTGTGGCTGCCGAAGGCGTCGCGCTGGGCCTGGGTCACGTAGGCCGGCAGGCGTGCGGTGGCGTAGCTTTCGATGTAGGCCAGCGAGGCCGACAGGGCGGGTACCGGGATCCCCGCCGCGACCGCCGCGCCAACCACCGTGCGCAGGGCCGGCAGGCAGCGCGTGATGTCCTTCCGGAACTCCTTGGCCACGAGCAGCGAGGGCAGGTCCGCCTGCTTGCGGAAGGCGTCGGTGATGCGGTCGAGAAACGCGGCGCGGATGATGCAGCCGCCGCGCCACAACGCGGGGATCTCCTGGATCGGGGTCTGGTAGCCGCGGGCCTTGCTCGCCTCGACGATCAGGCGCATGCCCTGGGCATAGGCCGAGAGCTTGGCCGCGTACAGCGCCTTGGCCAAGGTCGGTACGGTGACGCCCCTGAGCGCCTTGACCTTGAGCTTGAGCAGCTTGGCGGCGGCCTCGCGCTCGACCTTGAGCGACGAGATCAGCCGGGCATCCACCGCCGCGGTGATGGTGGGGATGGCCACGCCGTGTTCGAGGGCAGCGACCGTGGTCCACTTGCCGGTGCCCTTCTGGCCGGCGGCATCGCGGATGGCGTCGAGCAGGAACGCGCGCGGCTTCTTGGGGTCGGCGGTGCCCGCGATCTGGCCGGTCAGCTCGATCAGGAAGCTCGCGAGTTCGCCCTTGTTCCAGCCGGTGAAGACCTTGGCGATGGCCTTGTGGTCCTTCTTGAGGCCGCGGTGCAGCAGGTCATAGACCTCGGCGATCATCTGCATGTCGCCGTACTCGATGCCGTTGTGCACCATCTTGACGAAGTGACCGGCGCTGCCCAGGCCGCACCAGCTCACGCAGGGCTCCTTGCCGCCCTTGCCGGCCTTGGCGCTGATCTGGCGCAGGATCGGCAGGAGCAGGTCCACCGCGGCCTGGTCGCCGCCGGGCATGATGGCCGGGCCGAGGCGCGCGCCCTCCTCGCCGCCCGACACGCCCATGCCGATGAAGCGCACCCCGCGGGCCGCCAGCACCGGATGCGTGGCGCGGCGGTCGGTGTCGCCCCAGAAGGCGTTGCCGCCGTCCACCAGGATGTCGTCTTTTTCCAGCAGCGGGGCGATCTGGTCGATCACCGCGTCGGTGCCCTTGCCCGCCTGGACCATGATGATGATGCGGCGTGGGCGCTTGATCGCGGCGACGAAGTCCGCCAGCTCCTTGCACGCCACGAAGCGCGCGCCTTTGCCATGTTCCCACTCCAGGACCTCAGCGGTCTTCTCATAGGAGCGGTTGTAGATCGCCACGGTGTGTCCGCGGGACTCGATGTTCTTGGCGAGGTTGCGGCCCATCACGGCCATGCCGATGACGCCAGCGTCGGCGGTTGCAGAGGTCATGCGCGGATCCTTGGCGGGTGTGCCTGCCACGTTTGCGGCCGACGTGGGATGTCCAGCGCCGGTTTCCCCGCTCCAGGGATCTCAGGACTTCCGGACTCCGGCGGAGTGGTTAGGACGTGGCCCAACGGAGTACGGCCATGTCCCTGTTCATGCGTGTCGGCAATCTTTTCAAGGGCTTCGCCAGCCTGTTCGTATCCAAGGTCGAGCGGAGGAATCCCGAAGCCCTGCTTGAGGTCGAGAAGGAGAACCTGCGCAAGCAGATCGGCCAGTTCAACCAGGGGCTCGCCAGCCATGCCGGCATGTGCGAGAAGCTCATGTCCCAGGTGCGCAAACTGGAGATCGAGGAGCGCGACCTGCGCGCCAAGGCCACCGCCCACCTGCGCGCCGGCAACCGCGCCTCGGCCGGGCAGTACGCCTTGCGCCTGCAGACCGTGACCCGCGAGCTGGAGGAGAACCGCCGTCAGCTCGAGGACGCCGAACGCACCTACAAGGAGCTGGTCAAGGCCCGCGATGTGTCGATGGCCCAGGCCAAGGCCAAGATCGAGGCGCTCAAGTCGTCCCTCGACGACCTCAAGATGAAGCGCGCCATGGCCGAGCTCAACGAGATGGCCTCAGGCATGATCACCAATATCGGCGGCAGCGGCGACACCCTCAACCGCCTGCAGGAGATGGTCGAGGAGGAGCGCAACCACGCCGCCGGCCGTGCCCGCCTCGCCCGCGACTCGCTCAACACCGACGAGTTCAAGATCAAGGAGAGCGAGCAGGAAGCCCTGGCCGACCAGGCCCTCGCCGATTTCGCCGCGAAAGAAGGCCTGGCCGTCGCGCCGGCGCCGCTCGCCGCCGCCCCGGCCGAAGACATCGCGCCCGCGCCGGCGCCGAAGAGCATGGCGTGAACGCCGGCGCCGTGGGTGGTGGGTGGTGGGGGGGGGGGGGGGGGGGGCGGGGGCCCC